>JBBRJU010000632.1:0-2005 GCA_038218895.1 Burkholderiales bacterium | reverse complement strand
CGCGATCGAAGCTGAACTCGCATGGCGTCCACTTGCACCAAGCGCTTGCCCCTCTCCGTGGCCGCATCAAACCACCCATCGGACCACTGACGCCGCAGCGCCCCATCGTGTTCAACGGGACACGGCTCATGGCCAGGATAGGCCTGCCACGGCACCTGCCCCAGGCCGAAGGGCAGGCGCTCGAACAGGCGGTTGTACAGGCGGTGGCCCACCAGCAGCTCAACAGGGCACGCAAACACCGCTTGCATAAGGCGGCCATCGAAGAACGGCAGGTGCAGGTCGAACCCAAGTTCATGCACGTGCTCGAAGTGCTGCACCAGATGCCGCCGCTGGTCATTCAGGACAAAAAACAGGTGGGCGGCTCGCCCGGGCTCCAGCGCGTCACAGCATTGCAATTCCTCCCGTATGCCTTGCAGCGGCACCGCCGCCAGTTCACGGTACTTGCCGGTGAACATGCGCGGCGACACCTGGTACTTGTTGTGGCGCTGGATCAGCGTGGCCGCTGCGTTCAACCCACCGGTCCGTGCAGCGGCCACGATGTCGTCGTTCAGGTAGACATGTCCCAGCACGACACTGCCGCCGTCCCCGGACCAGAGCACGCGCAGGCCTTGCGCCCGCGCGCATCCTTGTGCCGTGCGCTGCTGTCGCCAAGCGGCAATGGCGTCTGACTTGCGCTGGGCGAAAGGCGCATCACCGGCGCCGAATTCGAAGTGGCGCGCGCCCATGGCCGTGGCGGCCAGGCGGCCGAAGGCCAAGTCGGCGCTGCCCTCGGGGGCAAAGTTCAGTGTGTTGAGCTGCACGCCCTGCTGGCGCAAGCGGGACGCGATGTAGCGCGAATCCATGCCGCCGGACAGAAAGGCCAGGGCCTCGTCTTCGTTGCCCAGGCGGTCATCGACTGCGCGGTGGAAGGCAGATTCGATGCGCTCCACCGCGCCTTGCGCCCCCGTCGGCGCGGCCGTGGCGGCGGGCTGGCGCCAGTCCCAGTAGTTGACTGTTCGCGTGCGCCCACTGCCACAGACCAGGGCCGTTCCCGGGGGCAGCGCCTGGATGCCCAGGTACGACGTGCGGTCCGCCAGCGCATAGCCGAAGGCCGACACCTCGGTGATGCCGCGCCAGTCGCACTGTTTGGGCAGGTCGGCCAGGCGCTCCAGCATCCACAGCGCGCTGGCCACGTAGACGACGCCCTGGTGCGTGCCGACGTAGACAGGGCGCACGGCCAGTTTGTCGACCACCACCATGGCCGTGCCGCGCGACAGGTCCGCCGCCAGCGCACAGTAGGTTCCTTCGCAGGACGGCAACAGCTGAAGGTCTTCCATCAGCAACGCTGCGGCCAGGCGTTTGATGGACGCTGCGCGGCCGATGCCCGCGCCGTCGATGCACATCACCGGATCGCCGGCGATGGCGGTGATGCACGCCGACCCGGCCGACCCGGACTGCACACCCGACGACGGCCACAGGCCGAGGTCCACGCAAGCGACAGCCAGGCCGGCAGACCGCAATGTCATCGGCGTGCCGGCCGCGGCCAGGATGGTCGTCAGGCGCTGCTCCACCCCCGCCGGCAAGGGCGCATCAGCGGTGGCATAGGCAAGCATGAAGACGGCCATGGCGCGATCCTCAACCGTGCGCCACAGCCGCAGGGGCCATGCGATCGCTCAGCAATTGCAGGGCCGCACGCGCACCGAACCTGACCATCTGCCGGTCCCAGGGCGTGAAGCGGGGGATTCGAAAGAGGTCTGCACCCACTGGGGCGGTGCCACGGGCCGTGGTGAAGGCACCTGAAAAGCCGGCGGCGCGCACCAGGCCGACATCACGTTCGCTGAAATCCTGCCCGGGGACGCCATTGGGGTACGCAAATGCATGCGGTGGGGTCCCGATCCAGTGCGCCAGTTCCTCTCGACCAGCGCCGATCTCGTTGGCCGCGGCGGCGTCGTCAAGGCGGGCCAGGATGGGATGCGTGACGGTGTGGCCGCCGATCTCCATGCCCGCGTCGTGCAACTGGCGCACC
>JBBRJU010000631.1:0-2006 GCA_038218895.1 Burkholderiales bacterium | reverse complement strand
CGTCACCGACGCCATCACCACCAGGCTGCTGCAGCTGGCCGAGGCCCGCCTGGGCCCGCCGCCGGTCGACTACGCCTGGGTAGCCGCCGGCTCGCAGGCACGCAACGAGCAGACCGCCCGCAGCGACCAGGACAACTGCATGATCCTGGATGACCGCTATGACGAAGCGGCCCATGGCGCCTACTTCCAGGCGCTGGCCAACCAGGTCAACGATGGCCTGGACGCCTGCGGTTATGTCTACTGCCCCGGCGAGATGATGGCCCGCACCGACACGTGGCGCCAGCCGCAGCAGCGCTGGGCCAGCTACTTTGCGGGCTGGACCCAGCGGCCCGAGCCCCAGGCGCTGATGCTGACCTGCGTGTTCTTCGACCTGCGGCTGATCCACGGCCGCGCCAGCCTGCTCGACGACTTGCGCCGCCACGTGCTGCAGCAGACCCAGGCCAACCGCATCTTCCTGGCCTACATGGTGGGCAATGCGCTACTGCACCGCCCGCCGCTGTCGCTGTTCGGTGCGCTGTCGACCATCCGATCGGGAGAACACCGCGACACCATCGACCTGAAACACAGCGGCATCGTGCCGATCGTCGACCTGGCGCGCATCTATGCGCTGGCTGGCGGGCATGCCGAAGTCAACACCCATGACCGCCTGGCCGTGGCCGCCGAGAGCAAGGAAATCAGCGCCCAGAGTGCCCATGACCTGCGTGACGCGCTGGAATTCATTTCCACCCTGCGCATCCGCCACCAGGCGCGGCAACTGGCCGGCAGCGGGCCTGCCGACAACTTCATCGCACTCGGTGCGTTGAGCAACTTCGAGCGCAGCCAGCTGAAAAACGCCTTCGCGGTGGTGCAGACGCTGCAAAGCGTGCTGGCCCAACGCTACCGCTGAGACGCATTTTGAGACCGGCAGGGCGGTAGGCCGCCAGCCTGCCCGGTGTCAGTACTTCAGGCGCGCGTAGTAGGTTTTCTGCGCCGCCTCGCGGGCCTGCCCCAGGGTGTGCACCCCGATCTCGGCCAGCAGCGGGATCAGCTTCTGGAAGACCTCGGCCGTGACCATGGCATCGCCCAGCGCGGTGTGGCGGCCGACCACCGTGACGGCCAGCCGGTCGGCAATCGCCTCCAGCCGGTGTGATTCCTGGTTCGGATGGACCACGGCCGACAGCAGCAGTGTGTCGAGCACCGGCTGCGTGAAGCGCAGCCCGGTGACCGCCTCCTTCAGCTGCAGGAAGCGCATGTCGAAGGCGGCGTTGTGGGCCACCAGCACGGTGTCTTGCGCAAAGGCATGGAAGGCCGGCAGCACGCTGCGGATGTCGGGCTTGCCGGCCACCATGCCCGGCGTGATGCCGTGGATCGGGATGCCGGCGGGCGGAATGTCGCGCCGCGGGTCGACCAGCTGGTCGAAGCACTCGCCGCGCAGCAGCCGGCCATGGAGCAGCCGCGTCGCGCCGATCTGGATGATTTCGTCGCCGCCCGACGGGTTGAGCCCGGTGGTCTCGGTGTCGAACACGGTGAAGGTCAGGTCGACCAGGCGGCGCTCGTCCAGCGCGTGGCTGCTCTCGGTGTTGGCGAACAAGTCGAAGTCGTAGTATTCGGGCCGGCTTTCGCCCTGCCAGGCGGTCGCGTCCAGCTGGTCTTGTGCGGCCTGTGGCGCCAGTGGCAGCAGGAAGCGGAAGAAGGCCTGGTGCCGCGCCCGGTCACGCTCGAACCAGAACTCGCCACCGTGGCGCTGCACCACGTCGCGCACGGTGAGCGAGCTGGTTTCCTGGCCGTCAGCGATCGGGTCCATCTCCCAGCCCATCACGGTCTCGGTGCTCATGGCCTGGCCGGTCCACACCAGGTCCAGGTGGGCGCGCTGGTCGCCCGCAGCCTGCAAGCGCAGCTGCAGGGCCTTCAACGCAAACTCGCCCTGCAGGCGCTGGGCCAGGTGCCCCAGGCACTGCAGCAGGGCAAAGCTGTCGAGCTTGAGCCACAGCCCATCGTCTTGCGCCAGCACGCTGGTACGCAGGCCG
>JBBRJU010000630.1:0-2009 GCA_038218895.1 Burkholderiales bacterium | reverse complement strand
AGTCGGGCGAGTTCGAGCGCTGCGCAGCACGTCTGGTGGCCTTGCGTGCGGTGCAACTGCGTCAGCAAAAAGGCGTGTTGGCTTCGCTGAAGACCGAATGCGTGCGGTTTGAGTTGAGCCGGCTGCAAACGGCGATGTCGGCCCGGCTGCTCAACCTCGGCGCGCGTGCGGCCTTTGAGGCTTCGATGGCGGGGCTGCGTGAATCGCTGGCGCAATCGCGGGCTGACGCGGAAGAGCTGCGCCAGATGTTGCAAGCGAGTTTTGATCAGCTGAACACCGAGTTCGGTTTTACTTTCGTGCTGGACCCGATGCCCCCGATGCAAAGCCACGCCGACGAGCTTGACACCATCGAGCGCAACTACAGCCGCTATCTGGGCTTCAGTCAGGCTTGGCGGATGGCAGCACCAGGCTTTGCAGAACAGTTCAGGCGCATGTTGCAAACCAAGCTGGAGCTGGTCTTCAGCACCGCAGCGCATGAGCTGGACCGATGGGGCAAGACAGCACAGTCCCAGCTTGAGGCGCAACTGCACGAGCGCCGCCGCAGCTTCGTGCGCCGGCGCGAGTCTTTGCAAAAAGTGCAACTGGTGGCCGGTGATCTTGAGCAGCGCATCGCCGAGGTGCAAGCGCAAGACGAGGCGCTGGGCGCCGCACAGGCCCATGTCAACCGGCTGGCAGCGCAAGTGCTGGAGCTGGCCAAACGCGGGCCTGCGGGCCTCAAAGCTGGCGGCTCAGCCGAGACGGCCCCAACAGCCGCAGAGCAAGCGCGCAAGCAAGGCGAAGCGCAACAGATTGCAGCCTGATCCGCAAGACGCAGGGTTGCAAGCCGCAGCGTTGCAAGCCTCAGAAGGTGCGCCCAACCCCTGGGCGGCCACGCTGATCGATTGGCAGGCCCGTCACGGCCGCCATGGCTTGCCTTGGCAAGGCACGCGCGACCCGTACCGCGTGTGGTTGTCTGAGGTGATGCTGCAGCAGACCCAGGTCACCACGGTGCTGGCCTACTTCGACCGATTCCTGACCCGCTTTCCTGCCGTGGCCGATCTGGCTGCGGCGCCGCTGGACGACGTGCTGGCTTTGTGGAGCGGGCTGGGCTACTACAGCCGGGCGCGCAACATGCACCGTTGTGCGCAGTCGGTGATGGGCCAGCATGGCGGGCGCTTTCCTGCCACTGCCAGCCAGCTGGTGACGCTGCCAGGCATTGGACGCTCGACAGCCGCAGCCATCGCTGCCTTTTGTTTTGATCAGCGCGTGGCGATCCTCGACGGCAACGTCAAACGTGTGTTGAGCCGTGTGCTGGCGTTTGAAGGTGATCTGGCCGTATCGGCACAAGAAAACCTGTTGTGGGCCCAAGCCGAAGCGCTGCTGCCGCCCGACCGCTTGCCCGCCTACACCCAGGGCCTGATGGACCTGGGCGCCACCGTTTGTTTGCCGCGCCAGCCGCTGTGTCGAATCTGCCCGCTACAAGATTTTTGCCAGGCCCGGGCTTTGGACCGCGTGGCAGACTTTCCGCTGAAGAGCCGAAAGCTGCGCCGTACCCAGCGCAGCAACGTTCTGTTGTGGTTGCGTCAGGGTTCCAAGTCGTGGCTGATGCAAAGGCCGCCCGTGGGTGTGTGGGCGGGGCTCTTTAGCTTGCCCGAATTTGGCAGCCAGAGCGAGTTGCAAAGCTTCAGCAGCGGCTGGCCCGGCCACGGTCAGTGGCTGCCGGCTTTCAAGCATGTGCTGACCCACTTTGATTGGCACCTGCAGGTGCTGGTCTGGCAATGGCCGCTGCATCAGTCTGCACCGCAAAGACCGGGTGGCTGGCATGAAACTGATCAAGTGCTGGCTCTGGGTTTGCCTGCACCGGTGCGAAAGCTGTTTCTCAATCACCCGGGCCCAGACAGCCCAGCGGCCTAGCCGACCACCACCTTCTTGTCGCGCAGATAACCGTCCACGAGCGACAGGCGGATGACCGGGTCGTCCAAGGCCATCAGTTTTTGTTTGGCGGCCAGCGAGATGGGCAGCAACTCACA
>JBBRJU010000629.1:0-2009 GCA_038218895.1 Burkholderiales bacterium | reverse complement strand
ACCAGTCGGCCATGGGTCGCATCAGCGCCTGGTGGATGGCATTCAACGTTGCCAAGAGCCACTTCTTTGGCGGCGGCTTCATGATCTACGAGTTGGCGGTGGCGGCCAAGTACTCGCCCGATACGAAACACGCGCGCGCTGCCCACAGCATCTAATTTCAGGTGCTGGGTGAACAAGGCATTGTCGGCTTGATCATCTGGATGGCCATCGGCGTCACCACGTGGATCACGGCGTCCAGGCTCATTCGCAGCAGCACGGCATCCCCTGAACACAAGTGGGCCGAAGAGCTGGGGCGCATGGTGCAGGTCAGCATGATCGGCTACGCCGCCACAGGGGCCTTCCTCAGCCTGGCCTATTTCGATCTGCCCTACAACTTTGCTGCGGCGGCGGTGCTGGCGCTGCACTTGGTGCGCAAGAACGAGATCCAGCGTGCAGCAACCCTGAAGGCGAACGTGGCTGCTGCGAATCCACCGCAGGCGCGGCCACCAACCAACTCGACCCCAGACCATCGAACCTTCTTGCGACCACCACAGTCATGACACTCGTCGAGCGATTCCATCGTGCCCGCTTCAACTGGGAAGTCCGCGCCATTCGCGATACGGGACCGTTGCGCCCGGGCAAGGAAGACTTCACCGCACTGTCCATGGTGCACCACCGCGATGTGCTGCCCTACCTGCTGGCGCTTAAGTCATTTGCGCGCCACATGCGGCCGGCGCGGGTGGTCCTGGTGGCCGACCCGACACTGGACCGGGCCGACCGTGCGCTGCTGCGCACCCATGTGCCGCACATCGACATACGCGAGGCGGCAGAGTTCCAGCGCGCCGGCATTCCCAAGGGTGGCTGCTGGGAGCGTCTGAGTGCCATCTCGCACTACGCTCAGTCAGGCTACGTCGTGCAGCTCGACGCCGACACGGTCGCGCTGGACGACCTGGCCGCGGTTCGCCAGGCCATCCGCGACCGGGTGTCATTCACGCTGGGCACCGAAGACGTGCAACCGATCCTGAGCTGTGTCGAGATGGCCGCCGAGGCGCAAAAAACGGTGGACGCCGACGCCGGCATTCAATTGCTGTCCGAGGCCAGCCTGGACCGCTTCGACCCGAGCGGTAGCTTCCGCTATGCCCGGGGTTGTGCAGGCTTTGCCGGCTTTGCCCAGGGTGCCATCAATCCCGACCTGGTGCTGGACGTGTCGCAGCGCATGTCCGCCTTGCTGGGCAGCAAGTGGTCTGCCTGGGGCACCGAGCAGTTCGCATCGAACCTGCTGGTATGCAGCTCGCCCGGTGGCCGGCTGCTGCCCCACCCGGACTACTGTGCGCCCACACGGCTGACGCCCAGCACCGTGTTCCTGCATTTCATCGGCTTCATCCGCTTCCGCGACGGCCTGTATGGCCGCACGGCCCACCGCCTGAGCCGCGAGCTGGCGAGCTGGCAGGGCTAGGCGGCATGACGGTGTCCACCCGCGTCCCCTTTCAATGGCTGTCGCCCGCCGGCCGGCAAGGGCGCCTGTCGACCTTCATTTTTCATCGCGTGCTGCCGCAGCCTGACCCGTTGCTGCCCGACGAACCGGACAGCGTTCGCTTTGATCGCATCGTCCGCTTCCTGGCCAGCAACTTCACGCTGTTGCGGGCGACTGACGCCTTGCAGGCACTGGCCCGGGGTTGCTTGCCGCCCGCAGCCGCTTGCATCACCTTCGACGACGGTTATGCCGACAACGCCACCGTTGCCGCGCCCATCCTTCAGCGCCACGGTGTGCCCGCTACCTTCTTCGTCAGCACCGGCTACATCGACGGCGGACGCATGTGGAACGACACCGTGATCGAAGCCGTGCGCGCCGCGCCCGACGGTGATCTGGACTGGTCCGAGTTCGGGGTGCCCCGCGCGACCCTGACCACAGCATCCAGTCGCGTGGCGGCCTACGGCGAAGCGTTGCGTGCCCTCAAGCACCGTGAACCTGCGCAGCGCCGCGCTGTGACCGAGGACATTGCGGATCGGGCCGGCCTGCCGGCCCGATC
>JBBRJU010000628.1:0-2013 GCA_038218895.1 Burkholderiales bacterium | reverse complement strand
TGGCCATCGGCCTGCACCACCAGGTGGGCGGCGGCGAGGCTGGCGATGTCGGCATGGCGGGTGCGCACCTCGCCCCAGGTGATGTTGCCGTCGCCGTCGGCGTCCAGGCCCAGAGCCAGGTCCAGGTCGCGCAGCGCGATGTCCCAGCGGCCGGTCAGCACGGCGCCGTCGGCAGCCAGCGTCAGATAGCTGTCGGACGGCTTGTGCGCCGCTGCGGTGCCCGTCAGCAGCAGCCCGCACAGCACCAGCAGTGCACACCACCAGGCTGGCCAGCGGCGGCTCAACGCTGGCCCTTCAGCGCGGCGGCCAGCGGCTGCAGCGCCACGCTCTCGATGCCCGAGGCGGCCAGCCAGTCCAGCGCCGGTTGGGCGGCGGCCGGCTGGCGTGCGGCCAGCGCCGCCTCCAGCAGGATGCGGGCATCTGCCGGCTCCTTCTGCACCGCGAAGTTCTGCCGCGCCAGTTGCAGCGCCCGTGCCGCATCGCCCTGCACGCCGAGCGCGAAGCGTGATTCCTCTTTCTGGTGGCTGGCATCGCCGCGCTGGCGGGCGGCGGCAAACCGCGCCGCCAGGGCCTGGGCGTGGGCCGCCGCGCCGGCATCCCCCGTGGCCTTGGCCGCCAGGGCCAGGCGCAGCAGCAGCACGTCGGCACGGCTGCGGCCTTGCAGCAGCGCCAGCACCTCGGCCGGACGGCCGCGGTCGAGCAGGAAGTCGGCATAGGCAGCCTGCAGGTAGACATCGGGCAGGCCCAGCGCCAGCGCGGCGCTGAACGCGGCCTCGGCGGCCGCAAAAGCGCCACGCCGTTCTTCGGTCTCGGCCAGCCGGGTCAGCACCCAGAGCCGGGCCTCGGCGCTGGCCTCGGGATGCTGCGCCAGCGCGGCCCGCAGTGCCGCAGCCGCTGCGCCCGCCTGGCCGGTGGCAGCGTCGACCTGGGCCCGGCAGGCGGTGGCGATCACGGCCGCGGCATGCGGCGCCAGGCCGTCGCAGCTGCGCCGCGCGGCGGCATAGTCGGCCTGCACCATCAGGATGGCGGTGCGCCAGGCCCAGGCGTCGCCCAGGTCGGGCTGCTGGCGCAGCGCGGCATCCAGGTCGGCCAGCGCGGCTGTGAACTGGTGGTCGAACTGCAGGATTTGCGCCCGCAGCACCCGCACCGCCACCGGCGGGTCGGGCAGGCCGAACCAGGGCTTCAGCGCCGCCTGGGCATGGCCGACGAAGCGCGGGTCGCCCTCGGCCGCCACGGCATCGAAACAGCGGCGGGCATAGGCCACGGCGGCCTCCAGATCCAGCGGCGCACGCAGCCAGGCCTGGCGCAGTGCCAGCAGTTCACGGGCGCGGGGGTCGGTGGCGCGGGCCGGCACCGTGGCCAGCACCTGGCTGTCCTGGGTGGGCAAGAACGGCGCTGCCGTGGCCGGCAGGCAGGTCCACAGGGCGAGGAACAGGGCAAGAAGGACACCGGGCACGGGGCGCATGTTATCGGCCAGACCACGGGCCTGCAGGCAGCTTGAAAAGTCTTGTCAACCGATTGCGGCGGCAGCCGTTGTGCATGGGTGCGCAGCCCGGAGATTGTTTCCAGCAGCCACGGTTCCATCCGATGTGCCCGGGTTTTCCAGGCGCCGGAATCCAGTGCTCACCCCCCACCACGAGATAGACACCATGACCAAGATCCTCAGCGCCCTCATCCTGACCGCCTTCGCCTTTGGCGCGCAAGCCGCCTCGCACGCCGGTGGCGCCCCGATGAAGGACAAGGCCGCCAGCGCCCCCGCCGCTGCCGCCAGCGCTGCCAAGAAGGCTGACAAGGCTGAGAAGAAGGCCGAGAAGAAAGAAGAAGCCAAGAAGTAATTCTTCGGGTTTCCGACAAGAAGGGCAGGCGCCTCGGCGCCTGCCCTTTTTCATGCCCGGAGCGGGCTCGACCCGAATCCCGAACCAAATCCCGACCCCACCCGCGGAGCCTGTCGGACTTGGGGCGTCGATAGCGAGAATCGGCCCCAGCGAGGACAGTTCTTGCCGAATTTGCAGC
>JBBRJU010000627.1:0-2019 GCA_038218895.1 Burkholderiales bacterium | reverse complement strand
GCGCCCACCAGCGGCGCCACTTCTTCGGGCACGTCGCGTTCGGCCAGCGGGCTCAGGTCATGGCTTTCGCGCCGGCGGATGCGTTGCTGCAATTCATTCAGCGGCTTGATGCCGCGTGCCAGCGCAAACCACACCAGCAGCACCGCCAGCGGCAGCACCACGAACTGCGGCACGATCACGCCCTTGATGATTTCGGTGGCCAGGCGGGCGCGCTTGTCCAGCGTCTCGGCCACCTGCACCAACGGCGCGGCCTCGCCCGGCACGCCGGTGGCGGGCAACCACAGGTAAGCCACACGCACCGCGTCGGCCTGCACTTCATCGTCGCGGTACTTCATGGTCTGCGCGGCGCCGGCGGGCTCGTCGGGCACCGGCAGGGACCGGTCTCCGGCGATGTATTCACCGCGGGCGCCCAGCACCTGGAAGTACACCTTGTCGGCGTCGTCGGCGCGCAGCACCTCGGTGGCCACCTCGGGCAGCCGCAGCCTGATGCGGCTGGGCTGCTCCAGGCTGCCCGGCACCACCACCACCTGGCGCGCCACGGTGCGGGCCATCTCGGCCAGGTCGCGGTCGAACGGGCGGCTGGCGATGCTCTGCGCCACCAGCCAGGTCAGCGCCACGCTCATCGGCCACAGCAACAGCAGCGGCGCGAGCATCCAGTCGAGGATCTCGCCGAACAGCGAGCGTTGTTCACGCGGGGTGCTGGCGTCCATGGCTGGCGCCAAGCATACGGTGCCGCCCGTCGCCTGGCGCTGTGTCAGCGAGCCCGCAGCGAGCCACCGTTACCACCGGCGCCACCGGCGCCACCGGCGCTGTCGGGCCGCAGGCGGGGCCCGCTGGCGTGCCACCGCCACAACCGCTGCGCTGGTAGGCCGGCATCAGCCCTTGATCTTCTCGAGGCAGTAGCCCAGGCCGCGCACCGTGGCGATGCGGATCGGCCCCTGCTCGATCTTCTTGCGCAGGCGGTGGATGTAGACCTCGATCGCGTTGTTGCTGACCTCTTCGCCCCATTCGCACAGCCGTTCCACCAACTGGTCCTTGCTGACCAGGCGGCCGGCGCGCTGCAGCAGCACTTCCAGCAGGCTGAGCTCACGCGCCGACAGCTCGATCATCTGGTCGCTGATGTAGGCCACCCGCCCGGTGGCATCGAAGGTGAGCGGGCCGTGCTGGATCACGCTGCTGGCCGTTCCCAGGCCGCGCCGGGTGAGCGCCCGCACCCGTGCCTCCAGCTCTTGCAGCGAAAACGGCTTGGCCATGTAGTCGTCGGCGCCCAGGTCCAGGCCCTTGACCCGCTGCTCCACGCTGTCGGCTGCAGTGAGGATCAGCACCGGCACGGCCGACCCGCGGCTGCGCAGCTTGCGCAGCACATCGAAGCCATGCATCCTGGGCAGGCCCAGATCCAGGATCAGGCAGTCGAACTCGTGCATGGCCAGCGCCGCATCGGCCTCGCTGCCGCTGCCCACCTGGTCCACCGCATAGCCCGAAGCGCGCAGTGCGCGCAACAATCCGTCGGCCAGCACCTGGTCGTCTTCCGCAATCAGAATCCGCATGTGTGTCTCCAGCTGGCCTGCACCCGCGTGCGGGGTGCCTGCAAGAATGTGCGAGTTTAGGCAAGCATGCTGGCCATTTGCTTGACCAACATCAAGCAACGAAACCGGGCTTGCCCAGGCTCCCACCCTTGGGGGATGAGGCCAAAAAATACTGTACAGATATCCAGCCTCTTCATATCATCGGCTCCCAACACCAGGAGAGCCCCATGGACGCACCCGTGAAAGCCTTGAACACTGAAAAAGCCAAAGCCCTGGCCGCCGCGCTGGCGCAAATCGAGAAGCAGTTCGGCAAGGGCTCCATCATGCGCCTGGGCGACGGCGAGGTCGTCGAGGCCATCGAGGTCGTCTCCACCGGCTCGCTGGGGCTGGACATCGCGCTGGGCGTGGGCGGCCTGCCGCGCGGCCGCGTGGTCGAGATCTACGGGCCCGAGTCGTCCGGCAAAACCACCCTCACCCTGCAAGTGGTGGCGCA
>JBBRJU010000626.1:0-2021 GCA_038218895.1 Burkholderiales bacterium | reverse complement strand
ACCGCCATGGCGGCGGATGATGTAGTCGACGATGGCGCCAGATTCGATCACCGTCAGGCCATCGTCCTCGATCACCGGGCTCTTGCCCAGCGGATGCACCGCCATCAGCTCGGGCGGGGCCAGCCGGGTGGTGGCGTCGCGCGCATAGGCGCGGATTTCATAAGGTGTGCCCAGTTCTTCGAGCAGCCACAACACACGCTGTGAGCGGGAATCATTGAGGTGGTGGACGGTCAGCATGGCGGCATCTGGGTGAAGTGGCGGGCGCCCGCATTGTGGTGGCAAGCAGCCGCTCCACGGCCCGGTGAAAGCCCGTGCCTTGGCCGGAGCCGCCGGTGGTCCCGCATCACCTGTCAACCAGGCCTGGCTGCGCAGACCGCCATCGGCCGCCGGCACGCCGGGCGCGCGCGGACAGAGGCCCGCCTTGCTCCGGCCGGCCAGTCGCCTGCGGTCGCATCCGAATGGCCCGGCAGCTGCGGTCACACCCGAATGCCCCGGCGGCTGCGATCGGCGTACATTGGCCCCAGCGCCCGCCCCGAGGCGCGCATCTGGAGACCGGCATGACCTTGCAAGTGAGCCCCCAGGCCGCCCCCTGCGGCGCGTTGGTGCGTGGTGTGGACCTGCGCCAGCCGCTGGACACCGCCACCTCGGCGGCCATCCGCAGCGCCTGGCTGCAGCACCAGGTGCTGGCCGTCGTCGACCAGGCGATGACGCTGGAGGACCTGGAGCGCTTTGCGCTGACCATTGGCCCCTACGGGCAAGATCCGTACTTTGAAGCAGTATCCGGCCACCCGCATGTGGCCCAGGTCAAGCGCGAGGCCGATGAGACCAGCACCCTGTTTGCCGACAACTTCCATTCCGACTGGAGCTTTCTGGCCAGCCCGCCGGCCGCCACGCTGCTGTACGGTGACGTCATTCCGCCGGTGGGCGGGGACACCCTGTTTGCCAACCAGTACGCCGCCTGGGATGCGCTGTCACCGGCGCTGCAGGCGCGGTTGCAGGGCCTGCAGGGTGTGCATTCGGCGCGGCGCGGCTATGCCAAGGCCGGGCGCTACGGCGAGCAGGACGCGGGCCGCTCGATGGCCATCCGCTTCGATGACTCGGCACTGGCCACGCAGCTGCACCCGATCGCCCGCGAGCACCCCGAGACCGGCCGCACCGCGCTGTTCGTCAGCCCCGGCTACACCATCGGCATCGACGGCATGCCCGACGACGAGGCAGGCGCCTTGCTCAAAGAGCTGTTCCAGCACCAGGCCCGGCCCGAGTTCGTCTACAGCCACCGCTGGCAGCAGGGCACGCTGCTGCTGTGGGACAACCGCTGCCTGGTGCATGCCGCCACCGGCGGCTACGACGGCCACCGGCGTCTGCTGCACCGCATCACCGTGGCTGAGCGGGCGTCTGGCTGAGCGGGCCACCGGCTGAGCGATGTCGTCCTGGCTCAGCGCGGGTTGCGCCACACCTTCACCGCGACCAGTGCCATCGCCACGAACAGCGCTGCACTGTAGGTCTCGTAGGGCAGGCCGAACAGGTTGACCTTGGCGTCGGCACACGACGCATAGGCTGCGAACACCTCGGGGAAGCGGGCGTCCAGCCCGGTGGCGCCCATCAACCGGTCGGCCACGCTCATGGCGCAAGAAGCCGATTGCGCCGCCACGAAGTGCTGGAAAGCGGCTGCCGCCAGCCCGCACGCCGCCAGCACACCCACCAGGGCAGCGCCCAGGCGGCGGCCGGCCAGGCTGGGCAGCAGCACACCCACCAGCGCAGCGATGGCGATGGCGACAAACACCAGCCGCTGCAGCACACACCAGGCGCAGGGCATCATGTCCATGCGGTACTGGGTGAACAGTGCCGCGCCCACGGCTGCCAGTGCGGTCGCGGCAACGCTGGCCAGCCAGGCCGGTGCGCGCAAGGTCAGCCGACCTCGGCGATCAGCTCGATCTCGACACAGGCACCCATCGGCAGCTGCGCCACACCGAAGGCGCTGCGGGCATGGGCGCCGGCGCTGCCGAAGAGCTGGCCGATCA
>JBBRJU010000625.1:0-2025 GCA_038218895.1 Burkholderiales bacterium | reverse complement strand
CGTCCTGCACAACCCGCTGCACAGACGCAGCCAGTGCCTCCAGGTCGCCATGCGGCACCAAGAGGCCGGTGCGGCCGTCGTCCACCATCTCGCGGAGTGCGCCCACATCAAATGCCACCACCGCCCTGCCGACACCGATGGCGCAGGCTGCCACGCCGCTTTGGGTGGCGTTGTCATAGGGCATCACCACCACACGCGCACGCTGAAACTCTTGCACCACTTCTTGCGGCGAAAGGAAGCGCTCCAGCAGTTCGAACGCAGCCGCATCCTGCAATGCTGCGCGGTGCGGATCCAGATCACTGCCGCGGCCGGCCACCACGCCCTGCACGGCCAGGCCCTGCGCCCGCAAGCGCTGCACCAGGGCGATGAAGTGGCGCAGGCCTTTGTAGGCCTCGATGCGACCGAAGAACAACAGCAGGCCCGGTGCCTGCGGGCAGGTGGTCTGCTGCGCCAGGGCCTCACCCAATGGCCCATGCGGCACCACATGCACTGGCAACAAACGCGGCTTCACAGCGTCGCGGGCATCATCCGCCAGCCGCTGGCCATGCACCAGCACCGCGTCGGCACGGCGCCGCAGCTGGGCGATGTAGAGACCATGGCGCGAACGCTGCCAGCTGCGCGCGTCCGCGCCTGTGTGGGGCTTCGGGTCGTGCATTGTCAGCAGCATGGCCACCTGCGGCAGCCAGGGCAGTGCGGCGGCCAGCACGTCCTTGGAATCCTCCTGCACATGCAGCACGTCGGGCCGGAACGCACGCACCCGGCGCACCAGTTGCACGGCTTGGGTCAGCAGCACCAGCGGATTGCGCGTCTTGAAAATCAGGTGCTGCGCGTGGCCAAGCCCCTGTGGCTGTGGCTGCACCTGCAGGGCTTCGGGGCCCACCTCGGCCAGCAGGTTCTCTCGGCTGGCTACTAGCAGCACCTCGGCCCCTGCCGCGTGCAAGGCATGCGCCAGCGCCAGCGCATATTCAGCAAAGTGCGGGGCCACGAGACAGACACGCAGGCGCGGTGGCGACAACGGCGACCTGGGCGGCGTCGGCATCGTCATGCGCTGACCAGTTCAAACACCAGGCAGGGCCCGTTGGTGAGCGTGGCGGTGTCGATCTCGCACTGCAAGGCGCCACTTGCAGCTTGCACCGGCAAGGCCTGCACCCGGCGCCCGTCCTGCGACAGCGCATGCATTTGCCAGGCAGCAGACGCGTTGGCCAGGGTCAGGCGCAGCAGCACCTGCACCGGCTGCACGCGGATTGGCAGCTTGCCCAGCTTGGACAGCCTGGTGCGTGCCTCGTCCTGGAACTCGATGCCGGTGTTGGTGGCATCGGTCATCACAAACAGAAGGATGCGGCGGCTCTGGGCCAGCGCACGCCCGTCAAGGCTGCTGGCAGCGACCAATGCCGGCACGCTGAGCCGCACCAGGGCCAGCGCGCCAGCGGCATCGGGCGCGGCCAGGCACAGCAGCGCCACCGTGCGCGGCGTGTCGATGGCAAAGCGCCCCGCGCGGGTGTCCAGGTCCAACTCACCGGTGTCGCTGACAAAACGGCCACGCTCGATGGCCGCGGTGGTGTCTGCATCCAGCCAGCCGGCGCCGCGCAGGCGGCGCTGCAGGCCTGAACCCGAGAACCCAGCAATGAGTCGGTAGGCCGGGCTGGCCTTGTCGACCATGAACTCATCGGCCACATCCACCACCTGCCGGCCCGCTGCACTGCCTTTGCCGAACCCCAGGCCCACGGCCGAAACCAGGCCCAGTTTGCTTGCCGCGGGGTCAAGCTGGCTCCAGGCGCCGTTGGCAGCCAGCGCGGCCTCGGCATCCACCCGGAATTCCAGCTTGCGCCGGGCCGGTGCCACGTCGCCACGGGCAAACAGCAGGGCCGCCAGGCGCTCACCAGTGCGGCGCACAGGGTCGGTGCTGATGGTGAACGGAAAGATCGCCGACCGGCGCCCCGGCTGTGGTTCTTGCAGGCTGAGTTGCAGCGAGTTTTCAGAGAACTGGGTGATCAGATCCCAGTCTTGCAGGGCTGCATAGGCCGG
>JBBRJU010000624.1:0-2026 GCA_038218895.1 Burkholderiales bacterium | reverse complement strand
CTCGGTGACGGTGAAGTCGGCGATCACGCCGTCCTTCATCGGCCGGATGGCCTCGATGTTGCCGGGCACCTTGCCCAGCATGGCCTTGGCTTCCTTGCCGACGGCCTGGATGGTCTTCTTGCCTTGTGGGCCGCCTTCATGGCGGATGGCGACGACCGAGGGTTCGTCGAGCACGATGCCCTTTCCACGCACATAGATCAGCGTGTTGGCGGTGCCCAGGTCGATGGCGAGGTCGGTGGAGAAGTAGCGGCGCAGGGATCCGTACATGGGGCGGTCAAACAGTCTGGCAACCGGTGCGAGTGGCCGCCGATGCCCAGGGCAGGGCGGCCTGGGGACTCGGCGGTTGTGGGGTGTCTTGGGGCGGGCTCGGCCTGCGGTCAGCGCCGGCGGGCCAGAGCTCTTGGCATGAAAATGGAGCGGGTACGGGCAGCGCGGACCGGCTGCAACTGCAGCGGCCGGCAATGGCGTCGAAGCTTCTGGATAACCATTGATAATACCCCATCACCCCGGTGTTCCTGGCCTCAGGAGCCCGCTGCCGGACACCTCTCCCCATGGCCTTGACCCCGCAGGACACCAGCCGCATTGCGCACCTGGCCCGGCTTGAACTCTCCCCCGCCGAGGCGCCCGAGATGCTCAAGCAGCTCAACGACTTCTTTGGCATCGTCGCGCAGATGGACGCGGTCGACACCGCTGGCGTGGAGCCGCTCTACACCCCGTTGTCGGCCATCCAGCAGGTGCCGCTGCGCCTGCGCGACGACCTGGTCACCGAAACCGACAACCGCGACGCCAACCAGCGCAGCGCCCCGGCGGTGGCAGACGGCCTGTTCCTCGTGCCCAAGGTGATCGAATGAGCGCGGCGCTGCACACCCTGGGCGTGGCGGCACTGGCCCGCGCACTGGCCGATCGGTCGGTATCGAGCCTCGAAGTGACCCAGCACCTGCTGGGCCGCATCAGCGCGCAACAGGCCTTGGGTGCGTTCTTGCAGGTGGATAGCGACGGCGCCACCGCTGCCGCCCGCGCCGCCGACGCCCGCCGCGCCGCCGGTGATGCCGCGCCACTGTTGGGCGTGCCCATCGCCCACAAGGACATCTTCGTCACCACCGCGCTGCCCACCACCGCCGGCAGCAAGATGCTGGCGGGCTACCGCAGCCCGTTTGACGCCACGGTGGTGGCCAGGCTGGGCGACGGCGTGCCCGGCCAGGGCCCGGGCGCAGGCGCCATCAGCCTGGGCAAGCTGAACTGCGATGAATTCGCGATGGGCTCCGGCAACGAGAACTCGGCCTTCGGCGTTGCGCACAACCCTTGGGATCTGTCGCGCGTGCCGGGCGGGTCGTCCGGCGGCAGCGCAGCGGCGGTGGCCGCGCGCCTGTTGCCGGCGGCCACCGGCACCGATACCGGCGGCTCGATCCGCCAGCCGGCCAGCTTCACCGGCACCACCGGCATCAAGCCCACCTATGGCGTCTGCAGCCGCTACGGGATGATCGCCTTTGCTTCCAGCCTCGACCAGGCCGGCCCGATCGCCCGCAGCGCCGAAGATTGCGCGCTGCTGCTGTCGGCGATGAGCGGGTTCGATGCACGCGATGCCACCAGCGCCGAGCGCCCGCCGCAGGACTATGCGGCGCAGATGCTGGCGCCGCGGCCGGGCGCCAGTGCGGCCCGCCCATTGGCCGGCCTGCGCATCGGCCTGCCGACAGAGTTCTTCCCGGCCGGCCTGGCCAGTGATGTGGCTGCTGCGGTACGCGGCGCGCTGGCCGAGCTGGAAAAGCTGGGAGCCACGCTGGTCGACGTGAGCCTGCCGCGCACCGAGCTGTCGCTCCCGGTCTACTACATCATCGCGCCGGCTGACGCCAGCTCCAACCTGAGCCGCTTCGACGGCGTGAAGTTCGGCCACCGCGCCGCGCAGTACGCCGACCTGATGGACATGTACAAGAAGAGCCGGGCCGAGGGCTTCGGGCCCGAGGTCAAGCGCCGCATCATGATCGGCACCTATGTGCTGAGCCACGGCTATTACGACGCCTACTACCTG
>JBBRJU010000623.1:0-2042 GCA_038218895.1 Burkholderiales bacterium | reverse complement strand
GGCGCGCTTGACGGCGGGCTGGTGCTGGTCGCTGCAGGCGGCGGCGCGTTCGAGCAGCGTGCCGTCGTGTGCTTCACCCAGCGTGAACACATGGCCGCTGCCGGCGCTGAAGGCGATGCGGCTGACCCAGGCGAAGTTCTTGGGTGCGCACACCACCACCGCCGGCTCGGCGTCGCCGACGAAGTAGGCGATCTCGGCGGCCTGGTAGGCGGTGTTCAGCGGCAGATAGACATAACCCGCTCGCAGCACGGCCAGGTAGAGCATCAGCGCTTCCACGCTTTTCTCGGTCTGCACCGCCACCCGGCTGCCGGCCGGCAGGCCCAGGTGCTGCAGCAGGTTGGCCAGCATCGCGGTGCCGCGTTCCAGGTCGACCCAGCTGTAGCAGGCGCCGGCTGTGGGGCCGTCGGCCACCTCGATGGCGGTGGCTGTCAGGTCGGCCGCAAAGGCGGCGCGCAGTGCGACGAACAGGTTGGCGTTGGCGGTCATCGAACGGTGCCCGGTCCGTCTCAATCCAGCTTGGCGCCGGAGCCCTTCACCACCTCGGCCCAGCGCTTGATCTCGCTGCCGACAAAGCGGCCAAAGTCCGGCCCCCACAGGTTGGGCGCATTCGCGCCCAGGCCGGCCCAGGCAGTCTTCAGCTCGTCGCTGCCCAGGGCCTTCTTCAGCTCGGCGGTCATCGCGTCGATGGCGGCCTGCGGCGTGCCCTTGGGTGCCCACAGGCCGTACCAGGTGGCCACCTGGTAGGTGGGCACGCCGCCTTCGGTGCTGGTGGGCACATCGGGGAAACCTGGCGCGCGGGCGGGCGACGCCACCGCCAGAGCCTTGATGCGGCCGTTCTTGATGTGCGCCGCCGACGAGCCCAGGCCGTCGAACATCATGTCCACCTGGCCGGCGATCAGGTCTTGCAGCGCCGGGCCGGCACCGCGGTAGGGAATGTGGGTGATGAAGGTCCTGGTCTGCAGCTTGAACAGCTCACCGGCCAGGTGGTGCGAGGTGCCGTTGCCGGCCGAGCCGTAGTTCAGCTTGCCGGGGTTCTTGCGCAGGAATTCCAGCAGCCCCTGCAGGTCGGTGGCGGGCACCTTCTGCGGGTTCACCACGATGACCTGGGGCACGCTGCTGACCAGGCCCACCGGGATGAAGTCGCTCTCCAGTTGATAGTCGAGTCTGGGGTACATCGACGGCGCGATGGCGTGGTGCACCGCGCCCATGAAAAAAGTGTAGCCATCGGGCGCCGCGCGTGCGGCCAGGCTGGCGCCCACGGTGCCGCCGGCGCCACCCTTGTTGTCGATGATGAACTGCTTGCCGCTGGTTCTGGTCATGGCGGCAAACAGCGGGCGGGAGAATGCGTCGGTGCCGCCACCGGCCGGGAAGGGCACGACGATGGTCACCGGCTTGGTGGGCCAGGCCTGGGCCTGGGCTGCCTGCCAGGGGGCGGCCAGCGCCAGCGTGGCCACGGCGGTCAGCCAGGCGCGGCGGGTGCAGGGGGTCGTCATGGTGCAGTCTCCGGTCGGTTGTGGCGGGCTGTGGTGGGCTGCGGCGGGCTGCGGCGGGCTGTGGCGGGCTGTGGCGGGCTGTGGTGGGCTGTTGCTTGCTGTTCCGGGCTGTCGCTGAGCGTGGTGCCCGCTGTTGTCGGATGGTGCCAGCCACGCACGGCCGCGCACAGCCGCCAGGGGGCGGCAATGTACCACCCGGCCCTTCCTGCGATGGGCGCCACACAGCGGGGCAATACAAGCGGCGGGTCCGCGCTGGCGGCCGGCCTACGCTGCCGTGCCGGCCAGCGCCTGGCGCCGGCGGTAGATGGTGTTGCGGCTGATGCCCAGTGCCTTGGCGGTGGCCGACACATTGCCGCCCAGCGCGGCCAGCGTGCGCTCGATGGCTTCGCATTCCAGCGTGCGCAGGCTGGCCGGCACCGGCATGCCATCGGCCGCGCCAGTGCCGCCCGTGGTCTGGCCCAGCAGCTGGCGGGCTCCATCGCGCGCGGCTTCGCCCTCAAAGCGGGCCATCACCTGCAGGCCTACATGGGTCTGCATCTCCACCAGGTC
>JBBRJU010000622.1:0-2044 GCA_038218895.1 Burkholderiales bacterium | reverse complement strand
AGATGAAGAACAGTACGACAGCATCCATGGGCGATGAATCTAGCAGCTTGGCCGGCAGCCGCGCCGCCGGCCCGGCCAGCGGCGCGGCTGCAGCGCGCACGGTCAGAAAGCGCAGGCCACCGCAGTGACAGCGTTGACCGGGGTGGTCTTGCGCACCAGCGGGCTGTGCGCCCCCACGCCGCAGGCCACCACCCGGCAGCGCGCAGCTGTCAGAAGTGGATGCCGCGCATCATCTGCTGCATTGCCACGGCTTCGGCCGACAGCTTGGGCTTGTCGCCCGCCTTGGCGCCCTTGGCTGCGTCGCTGTCGGGGAACATGCGGAAGCTGGTGTTCATCACGATCTGCGCCACCCGCGGCGCCAGCGCATGCAGTACCTGGCCCGAGATGCCCAGCCGGGTGGCGATGCGCACCGGCTTGTACACGCAGGCCTGGGCGATCAGGTCGGCCGCCTCTTCGGGTGCCAGCGTGGGCACATTCTTGTAGATCTGCGTGGGCGCGATCATCGGCGTGCGCACCAGCGGCATGTTGATGGTGGTGAAGCTCACGCCCTGGTCGGCGTACTCGCTGCTGGCGCAGCGGGTCCAGGCGTCCAGCGCAGCTTTGCTGGCCACATAGGCAGAAAAGCGCGGGGCATTGGTCAGCACGCCGATGGAGCTGATGTTCACCACGTGCCCCTTGCGCTTCTTGACCATGCCCGGCAGCAGGCCCATGGTCACACGCAGGCAGCCGAAGTAGTTCAGCTGCATGGTGCGCTCGAAGTCGTGGAAGCGGTCGTAGCTGTTCTCGATGGCGCGGCGGATCGATCGGCCGGCGTTGTTGACCAGGAAGTCCACGCCGCCATGCTCTTCTTCGAGCGTCTTGATGAACGCGGCGCAGCCGGTGTCATCGGCAATGTCGACCGAGTAGCTGAACACCTGGGCGTCCTTGCCACCCTTGGCCTTCACATGGGCATGGATCTCGGCCACGGCTACGGCCAGCTTGTCTTCGCCCCGGGCGCAGATGATGGTGATGGCGCCGGCCTCGGCAAACTTGCAGGCAGCGGCCAGGCCGATGCCCGATGAGCCGCCGGTGACCAGCACCACCTTGCCGCCCACGCTGCCCTTCAGGCTGCGGTCGATGAACAGATCGGGGTCGAGGTGGCGCTCCCAGTAGTCCCAGAGCCGCCAGGCGTAGTCGTTCAAATTGGGGCAGGCAATGCCGCTGCCCTTGAGCGCGGACGTGGTCTCGCGGCAGTCATAGCGAGTGGGGAAGTTGACGAAGGTGAGCATGTCCTCGGGCAGGCCCAGGTCCTTCATCACGGCCTTGAAGACGCGCCGCACCGGCGCCAGCGCCATCAGCCCCTTTTTCACACTCTTGGGGATGAAGCCCAGCAGCGCGGCATTGATGAACACGTTCATCTTGGGTGCATGCGCAGCCTTGGCGAAGATGTCGAGCACGTCGCCGACGCGGTAGCCTTGCGGGTCGACCAGATGGAAGCACTTGCCGTCCAGCACATGCTTGCTGTGCGAGATGTGGTCGAGCGCCTTGACGACGAAATCCACCGGCACGATGTTGATGCGACCGCCCTCCAGGCCCACCGACGGCATCCACGGTGGCAGGATCTGCCGCATGCGCTGGATCAGCTTGAAGAAGTAGTACGGCCCGTCGATCTTGTCCATCTCGCCGGTGCTGCTGTCGCCCACCACCAGGGCGGGGCGGTACACCGTCCACGGCACCTTGCACTCCTCGCGCACGATCTTCTCGCTCTCGTGCTTGGTCATGAAGTACGGGTGGTCCAGGCCTTCGGCTTCCTCGAACATGTCTTCGCGGAACACGCCTTCGTACAGGCCCGCCGCGGCAATGCTGCTGACATGGTGCACATGGCCGGCGTCGATGGCCTTGGCAAATTCGACCAGGTTGCGGGTGCCCTCGATATTGACCTGCACCTGGCTTTCTTCATCGGCCGACAGGTCGTAGACCGCCGCCAGGTGGTAGACGGCGCCGATCTGGCCTTTCAATGCCTTGATCACATCGGCGGCCACGCCCAGCTTCTTGGCCGTCAGGT
>JBBRJU010000621.1:0-2057 GCA_038218895.1 Burkholderiales bacterium | reverse complement strand
CGGCGCGGCAGCTTTCTGGGCAAGGGCGTGGTGCTGATGCCCAGCTACGTCAACATCGGCGCCTATGTCGATGAAGGCACGATGGTCGATACCTGGGCCACCGTGGGCAGTTGCGCGCAGATCGGCAAGAACGTGCACCTGAGCGGCGGCGTGGGCATCGGCGGCGTGCTCGAGCCGCTGCAGGCCAACCCCACCATCATCGAGGACAACTGCTTCATCGGCGCCCGCTCCGAAGTGGTCGAAGGCGTGATCGTCGAAGAAAATTCGGTGCTCGGCATGGGCGTGTACCTGGGCCAGAGCACGCCCATCTTCAACCGCGAGACCGGCGAGATCAGCTACGGGCGCGTGCCCAGCGGCAGCGTGGTGGTCTCGGGCAACCTGCCCAAGACGGCCGCCAACGGCCAGCCTTACAGCATGTACGCGGCCATCATCGTCAAGCGGGTCGACGCGCAGACGCGCAGCAAGACCAGCATCAACGACCTGCTGCGGCCGTGACCTGGGCACCCCCCCGAAGCGCCTGCGGCGCGCGCCCCCAGGCGGGCGCCGCCAGCGGCCCGGCGAAGCCGGTTCTGCGGCGCCTGCTTGCCGGCGTCGGGGGCGTGCATGCACCTGTTCGTTGGGCCATCAGGGGATCAACATGAGCGGACGCATGGACCGCGTGATGCGCCTGATGGCCGAGCGCCAGGCGTCGGACGTGTTCCTGTCGGCCAACATGCCGGTGCTCATCAAGATCCACGGCCAGATGCTGCAGTTGAGCGACCAGGTGCTGACGCCGCAGCAGCCGCGCCAGCTGCTGGCCGAGGTGCTGAGCCCGCAGCAACTGGAAGAGCTGGACGACACCGGCGAGCTGAACCTGGCCGTGGCGATCGACCGGGTGGGCAGCTTCCGCATCTCGGCGTTCAAGCAGCGTGGCTCCATCGCCGGTGTGGTGCGCCACATCCCGCACACCATCCCCGCGCTCGATTCACTGAACGTGCCTGGCCTGCTGGGCCAGTTGGTGCTGGAAAAGCGCGGCCTGATCCTGATGGTGGGCGCCACCGGGTCGGGCAAGAGCACCACGCTGGCGGCCATGCTGGAGCTGCGCAACCGCACCCTGCCGGGCCACATCCTCACCATCGAGGAGCCGATCGAATTCCTGTTCCAGAGCAAGAAGTGCGTGGTCAACCAGCGTGAGGTGGGGCGTGACACTGAAAGCCTGCAGATCGCGCTGAAGAACGCCCTGCGCCAGAGCCCGGATTGCATCCTGATCGGCGAGATCCGCGACCGCGAAACCATGAGCGCGGCGCTGAGCTATGCGCTGTCGGGCCACCTGGTGCTGGCCACGCTGCATGCCAACAACAGCCACCATGCGCTGGGTCGCATCCTGTCGTTCTACACGCCCGAGGCGCGCCCGGTGCTGCTGGGCGACCTGGCTGCCGGCCTGCGCGCGGTGATCGCGCAGCGCCTGCTGCGGGCCGAGGCCGGCGGGCGCATCCCTGCGGTGGAGGTGCTGCTCAACACCAATTTGGTGGCCGAACTGATCGAGAAGGGCGACTTCCCCGGCGTGAAAGAGGCGATGGAGAAATCCATGGCCGACGGCTCCTGCAGCTTCGAGGAATCGCTGGCCCGCATGATCAGTGCGGGCGTCATCAGCCGCGATGAAGGCCTGGCGAATTCCGATTCCGTCACCAACCTGATCTGGCGCCTGCAAAATCAGACAGGGTCGGCCTCGCGCGTCACGCCCCGCAAGGCCGGTGAAGACGATGAAGTGCCCGAATACACCGACTTCATCATCGACGTGGTGCCCGACGGTTTTGTGCCGCGGCGCGGCGGCGGCTTCCCTGCCCTGAACGCCTGACGGCCTGCCCGATGACCCCCGACGACGACCTGGCCACGCTGCGCCTGCTGGAACAGTTGATCGCCCGCCCCTCCATCACGCCCGACGACGCCGGCTGCCAGGCCCTGGTGACTGCGCGCCTGGCACCGCTGGGGTTCGGCTGTGAAACCCTGCTGTGCGGGCCCGACAGTTTCCGCGTCACCAACCTGTGGGCGGTGCACCGCGGCAGCCGGCCCGGGCC
>JBBRJU010000620.1:0-2057 GCA_038218895.1 Burkholderiales bacterium | reverse complement strand
GGGTGTACAGCAGCATCTGCACCTCGTTCTGCAACCGGCGGATCAGGCGGGCGCTGCGCTGGTCGGGCAGCCAGCGGTCGACATTGCGGCCAGCCACCCGGTCGAGCGCGGCGGTGGCCAGGCCGTCGAACAAGGCATGCGTGGCCAGCCACTGCAGCGGTGCGGCAAAGTGCAAGGTAAATCCTTCGGTCTCGAACAGCGGCCGCACGATCTCCAGCAATTCGCGTGAGGCAGCTTCATCGAGCTGCAGGTCCGACGGGGGCGTCAGGCTCACCTGGTCGGTGCCCACATGCAGGTGCACCGGCGTCAGCAGGCCCCAGGGCTGGCCCGCATCCAGGCCCAGCGTGGCGGCCTGGCGGGCGGCAAACGGCAAGGCCACATCCGGCCCCACCGGCCAGCCCCAGGCGGCGGCCAGGGCCTGTTCATGCGGCGGCGTCGGGCTGAAGGCGTCGCTGCCCCAGCGCTGGGTGGGCTGCAGGCGCGCCAGCAGCTTCTCCAGCCGTGGCAGCGCCAGCGACTGCAGCGCATGCCGGCCGGCTTCGGACACGGTGCCGGCGAAGGGGACGATCAGATGCATGTGCGGCACATTATCCGGGCCAAGCCCATGCCCGCACCGGCGCTGGCCCACTGTTAGCATTCTTGGAATATGGTTCTCTCCCCAGCCCGGCCCGCATGACCTGGCCCTATGAATGGCAGATCGGCTGGCGCTACACCCGCGCCGGCCGCACCGGACGCCGCAACGGCTTCATTTCCTTCATCTCGCTGGTGTCGATGCTGGGCATCGCACTGGGCGTGGCGGCGCTGATCATCGTGCTCAGCGTGATGAACGGCTTCCAGAAGGAAGTGACCGACCGCATGCTCAGCGTGGTGGCGCATGTGGAGGTGTTCGACGTGCAGGGCAATGCCCTGGCCGACTGGCGCGCCACGGCGGCCGACGCGATGAAGAACCCGGCCGTGGTGGCCGCCGCCCCTTTCATCGCCCAGCAGTCGCTGATCGCCCGCGGCGATGAAATGCGCGGCGCCATCGTGCGGGGCATCGACCCGGCCGAGGAAGCGAAGGTGACGCCGCTGGCCGCGCAGATGGCGCAGAGCGGCCTGCTCGGCCAGCTGCAGCCGGGCGCCTGGCGCATCGTGCTGGGCGGCGAATTGGCCCGGCAGCTGCGGGTGCAGGTGGGCGACAGCGTCACCCTGGTGGCGCCAGGCGGGCAGGTGACGCCGGCGGGCACGGTACCGCGGCTCAAGAGCTTCACCGTGGCCGGCACCTTCGACGCCGGCCACTATGAATACGACAGCGGCCTGGCGCTGATCCATGTCGACGATGCAGCGCGCCTATACCGGCTGGACGGCCCCACCGGCGTGCAGCTGAAGCTGGCCGATCTGCACCAGGCCCGCGCGGTGGGCCAGCAGCTGGTCGACAGCCTGCAGCCCGGCCTGCTGGTGCGTGACTGGACCCGCACCAACCGCAACTGGTTCGACGCGGTGCAGCTGGAGAAGCGGCTGATGTTCATCATCCTCACGCTGATCGTGGCGGTGGCGGCGTTCAACCTCGTCAGCACCCTGGTGATGACGGTGACCGACAAACGCGCCGACATCGCCATCCTGCGCACGCTGGGCGCCAGCCCGCGGTCGATCATGGGCATCTTCGTGGTGCAGGGGGCGGCCAGCGGGGTGATCGGCACGCTGTCGGGCGTGGCCTTCGGCCTGCTGGTGGCGGTGAACATCGGCACCCTGGTGCCGGCGCTGGAGCGGCTGCTGGGCGTGGCCTTCCTGCCCGGCAGCATCTATGTGATCAGCCGCATGCCCAGCGACCCGCGGCTCTCCGACGTGCTGCCGATCACCCTGATTGCGCTGGTGCTGGCCTTCCTGGCCACGCTGTACCCCAGCTGGCGCGCCAGCCGCGTGAACCCGGCGGAAGCCTTGCGCTATGAGTGATGGCGCCCCCCCCCGAAGCGCCGTCGGCGCGCCCCCCCAGGGGGGCGCCGCCAGCGGCCCGGCGGAGCCGGTTCCGCGGCGGCCGCTTGGCCAAGACACATCCGTTGTTCTGCGCTGTGATGGCC
>JBBRJU010000619.1:0-2068 GCA_038218895.1 Burkholderiales bacterium | reverse complement strand
GTGTTGGCTGGCATGGACGCAGGCCGCCGCAGGAAACGTGTGGAGCGCCTGCTCAAGGCGGTGGGGCTGGCCGACCGCGCCAACAACTTGCCGGGGCAACTCTCTGGCGGGCAACGGCAGCGTGTTGCCATCGCGCGCGCGCTGGCGCGCAAGCCCAAGTTGGTGATCGCCGATGAGCCCACGGCCAATCTCGACAGCAAGACTGGCGCCGCCATCATCCGATTGATGCGCAAGGTGCAAGAACGCTACAAGATCTCTTTCATCTTTTCGTCACATGACCGCAGCCTGATGAACGCGGCGGACGATCTGGTCACCCTGCGTGATGGCCTGATCCAGTCGATCCGGCGCAAGCCTGCGCCATTGGAAGACACCGGCACAAAGGAAGACCTCGATGACGACAATCCTGCAACCGAACCGCTCGGCGACTGGCACGACTAGCCCGGCCAACCCGAGCCGGACGCCCGCTGCTTCGACGACAGCTTCGGCGCTCAGCCCTGAAGCCACCGCCGCGTTGCGTGACGCCATCGGCGCAGACCATGTCTGCACCGGTCCGGAAGAACTTGATCGGTACTCCCGCTGCACCATTCCATGGGAGCGCCGTTGCGGCGCCGTGGTGTTCCCGGGCAGCGCCGCAGATGTGTCTGCTGTGCTGAAGGCCGCCAACCGGCACAGCATGAAGGTGTGGCCGTTCAGCGGCGGGCGCAACTGGGGCTACGGCACCACCTTGGCCACCGACGACGGCGCAGTGGTGATGGTGCTGCACCGCATGAACCGTGTGCTGGAGGTGAACGAGGAACTGGCTTACGCCGTCATCGAGCCGGGCGTCACCTACGAACAACTCAATGCCCACCTGAAGCAACACGGTTATAAGCTTTGGGTCGATTGCATCGACGGCACATCCCAAGGCAGCGTGATCGGCAATGCGCTGGACCGCGGCGTCGGCGAAACGCCATATGGCGACCACTTCGGCAACCTGTGCGGCATCGAGGTGGTGCTGCCCGACGGCAGTATCGTGCCGATCGGCGGCGACGACCATGGGCCCAAGACCTGGCACTTGCACAAGTGGGGCGTGGGGCCCTACCTCGAAGGCATGTTCACGCAGTCCAACTTCGGCGTCGTCACGCAGGCTGGCCTGTGGTTGATGCCCGAGCCAGAGGCCTACAACTCATGGGTGTTCGAGGTGAAGGACGCCAGCCACCTGCCAGCGGTGATCGACACGTTTCGCCAGCTGGCCCTGCAGGGCATCCTCACCACCAAGCTGCACATGATCAACGACATGGTCTCGCTGACCGTGGTCACCCAGCGCATCGAACAGCACCGCCCCGGTGGCGGCTTCTTGTCGACCGAAGAGGTGGCAGCGCTCAGGCGCCAGTACGGCATCTCGGCCATGACCTGCGCGGGCGGCATCTACGGCACAGCGGCCCAGGTGCGCCTGCAACGGCGCATCCTGAAACGGGCACTCGGGCGGCATGGCCGGCTGCTGTTCATCTCCGACCGCATGCTGGCCGTGCTGGAGCGCGTGATCTCCACCGCGTGGAAATACCCGGCAGTGAAGGCGGTCGTGGAGCGGGTGGGCGGTGCGTCATTGCAGGTGCTGGACTCATCGCCGCACGTCCACCGCATCCTGCAGGGCATCCCGACCGACTACTTCGTCAAACATGCCTACTACCGCAGCCGGCGGCGGCTGAAGACCGATCAGGTCATCAGCCCGGCGCTCGACGGTTGCGGCGTGATCTGGTTCGCCCCCATCCTGCCGTTCACAAGCGCAGACATGTTGCCGTTCATGGACCGGGCGCGCCAGCGCTTCGAGGCAGCGAATCTGGACTTCTGGGTCGCCGTGCTGGTGATGAACCCGCGGTCCGTCACCTGCTTGATGAACATTCTTTACGACAAAGAAGATGCCGATGAGGTTCAGCATGCCGAAGAGCTCTATGCCACGCTGGTGTCCGACATGCGGGCCGCAGGCTACCAGCAGTACCGCGCAGGCCTGCTGGCCTGGAGCAGCCTGCATGACGGCGCCGAGCCGGTACGGAAGTTGAATGGCACGATCAAGAAGGCGCTGGACCCC
>JBBRJU010000618.1:0-2070 GCA_038218895.1 Burkholderiales bacterium | reverse complement strand
GCGGCGCTGGGCTGGTAGCCCTCGCGCACCTGGTGCGTCTCGAAGGCCCAGATCCAGTCGTCACGCAGCACAGCGGCGATCTGCGTGCGCATCTGCTCGCGCAGCCGGTGGATGCGCTGCGGGTTGATGTTGCTGCCGACGCACTCGGCCACATAGGCCTCGCTGGGCAGCAGCAGCACCTGGTCCTTGAACGCGGGGTCCAGGGCCGGCTCACGCAGCACGCGGCGCAGCGCCTGCACATAGGCGTCGTCCAGCGGTGGCAGATCACCATCATCGGGCAGTGCGGCCATCAGCCGGCCCAGCGACAGGCGCTGGCCCGCCTCCCAGCGGTTGAAGGCATCGGCATCATGCTGCAGCAGCACCAGCAGCGCGGCATCGTCCAGGCCGTCGTCCAGCATGACCGGCGCCGAAAAGCCACGCAGCAGCGACGGCACCGGTGCCGTCTCGACCTTGACGAAGGTGAAGGTCTGTTCTGCCTCGGTCAGCACCAGCACCCGCTCGGTGCCCATGGGCTGGGCTTCGCCCTCCAGCTTCAACGGCAGTGCACGGCCGTCGTCGGCGGCCACCAGCCCCATCAGCACCGGCACCAGGCAGGGTTGCTTCCGGGGCTGGCCGGCCGAAGGCGCAGCGCTCTGGCGCAGGGTCAGCGTGTAGCGGCGTGCGGCCTCGTTGTAGTCGCCACGCGCCTGCAGCGCCGGCGTGCCGGCCTGGGCATACCACTGCGTGAACACCGGCAGGTGGTTGGCCAGGGCGCTGCCCGGGTTGGCGTCGGCAATGGCCTGGGCAAAGTCATCACAGGTGACGGCCTGGCCGTCGTGGCGCTGGAAGTACAGGTCCATGCCGGTGCGGAACCCGGCACGCCCCACCAGCGTGGCCATCATCCGGACCACCTCGGCGCCTTTTTCATACACCGTGGCGGTGTAGAAGTTGTTGATCTCGCTGTAGCTGTCGGGCCGCACCGGGTGGGCCATCGGGCCGGCATCTTCGGGGAACTGCATGGCGCGCAGGTTGCGCACCGCGTCGATGCGCAGCACGGCCCGGGCCGACGCCGAGCCGGCCATGTCCATCGAGAACTCCTGGTCGCGGTAGACGGTCAGGCCTTCTTTCAGGCTGAGCTGGAACCAATCGCGGCAGGTGATGCGGTTGCCGGTCCAGTTGTGCAGGTACTCGTGCGCCACCACGCTCTCGATGCCGGCGAAGTCGTCGTCGGTGGCGGTGGCGGCGCTGGCCAGCACGTACTTCGTATTGAAGATGTTCAGGCCCTTGTTCTCCATCGCGCCCATGTTGAAGTCGCCCACGGCGACGACCATGAAGCGTTCCAGATCCAGCGGCAGGCCGAAGCGGGCTTCGTCCCAGGCCACGCTGGCGACCAGCGAGTTCATCGCATGCTCGGTCTTGTCGAGATCACCCCGGCGCACATGCACCTGCAGCAAGTGCTCTTGGCCGTTGCGGGCGGTGATGCGCTGCTCGCGGCAGACCAGATCAGCCGCCACCAGGGCAAACAGGTAGCTGGGCTTGGGGAAGGGGTCGTGCCACTTGGCCATGTGGCGGCCGTTGGGCAGATCGGCCTGCGCCAGCAGGTTGCCGTTGCTCAGCAGCACCGGGTACTTGGCCTTGTCGGCGCGCAGCACCACGGTGTAGACGGCCATCACATCGGGCCGGTCCAGAAAATAGGTGATGCGGCGAAAGCCCTCGGCCTCGCACTGGGTGAAGAAGCCGCCGCTGCTTGTGTACAGGCCCGACAGCTGGGTATTCTTCTCGGGTGCGCAAGTGTTGCGGATCTCCAAGGTGAAGGCGGACTTGTCGGGCGGGTTGTCGATCACCAGGAAGCCGTCTTCCTGGCGGAAGCTGACACTCTCGCCGTCGGCCAGGCAGCGCAGCAGCACCAGGCCGTCGCCGTGCAGCTTCAAGGGCTGGCCAGGGGTGGCATCGGCGTGGCGCTCGATGGCCAGCTTGCTGGCGACGATGGTCTTGGCCGGGTCCAGGTCGAAGCTCAGCTCCGCGCTGCGGATCCAGTAGGCCGGCGCGGCATAGTCTTCGCGGCGGATCACGGTGGCGGGGCCTTCACGC
>JBBRJU010000617.1:0-2071 GCA_038218895.1 Burkholderiales bacterium | reverse complement strand
TATTACGGCTACCTGTGGAGCAAGGTGGTGGCCAGCGACATGCGCACCGCCTTTGCTGCCGACAAGCTGGATGCGCAGGTGGGTCGGCGCTACCGCGACACCGTGCTGGCCCAGGGCAGCCAGCGCCCGCCGCAAGCGCTGGTGAAGGCATTTCTGGGCCGGGACTTCAACGCCACGGCCTTCTTCGACGAGCTGGCACGTTGACTGGCTGATCGGCTGATCGGCTGATGGGATGACCGGCTGAGCGGCTGAGCGGCTGCGCGGTGGGTGCTCCCCCCATCCGGGTGTGCATGCCACCGCCGCCGGTGGGATGGTCCGCAGCCGCCCTGGTGCGCACACTGGCGGCATCCCACAGCCTGCCGGAGCCTGCCATGCCTGCCCATCCCAAGCCCGACCACGTCGCGTTGCCGTTTGGCGTTCACCGGCGCGCCCTGCTCGCTTGCGCGCTGGGTGTGGCGGCCTGGCCTGCGGCGCCCGCGCCAGCGCTGGCTGCAATGCAGGGCATTCCGCTGGCGCTGGATGCGCCCGATGGCCTGCAGCCCGCCGGCTACCTGGTGAGCGAGAAGTACGACGGCGTGCGCGCCCTCTGGGACGGCCACCAGCTGCGATTTCGCAGCGGCCTGTCGGTGGCAGCGCCTGCAGCCTTCCTGCAGCGGCTGCCGTCGGTGCCGCTGGACGGCGAGCTGTGGCTGGCCCGCGGCCAGTTTGAGCAGCTGTCCGGTCTGGTGCGGCGCCGGGCTGCCGATGCTGTCGCTTGGCAGCCTGTGCGCTACATGGTCTTCGATCTGCCCGGCGGTGCCGGTGGCTTTGCGGCCCGCCATGCGCAGCTGCAGGCCGTGGTGCGCCGGCAGGGCTGGGCTGCATTGGAGGCGGTGGCGCAAGCGGCGCTGCCCGACCGTGCAGCGCTGTTGCAGCGGCTGCAGGCGGTGCTGCAGGCCGGTGGCGAGGGCTTGATGCTGCGCCATGCAGATGCCGACTATGCCGGCGGCCGCAGCGCGGCGATGTGGAAACTCAAGCCCTGGCAGGATGCCGAGGCGGTGGTACTGGCCCACCTGCCGGGCCAGGGTCGGCATGCCGGCCGGCTGGGCGCACTGCAGGTGCGCGCCGACAACGGGCAGGTGTTTCACATCGGCACCGGCTTCAGCGACGCGCAGCGCACTGCACCTCCTGCGCTGGGCCAGCGCATCACCTTTGCCTACCGCGGCTTCACCGAGGCGGGGATTCCGCGCTTCGCCAGCTTCGTGCGCGTGCGGCCAGCGGGCCTGTGACGGCGCTCAGCAGTTGCAAGGCCACCGGCGCGAACGTGTAGCGCCAGCGGTGCAGCCGCTGCCACAAGCGCCAACCGACCCACAGCCGCCCTGCCAGCCAGACCACGCGGCGTGGCCGCCACACCACCAGCACCGCCACCCCCACGCCCACCCATTGCGGATGGGCCTTCAGCCAGCGCCAGCCCCGGCGCACCTGGTCAGCCACGGCCAGCGGGGTGCGCAGCACCTGGGCGTCTTCTGCCAGCTGGCCACGCAACGCCGCGCTGCGGTGTTGCAGCTGCTGGCGGCGCGCAGCCAGCGCCTGTTGCCGCGCGTCGAAGAACATCAGGCCGGCGGCGTGTTGTCGAGCCCGGCGCGGTCGCGGGCCAGCTCGGCACGGGTGGCGGGCAGGGCACCAGCAGGGTTGGACAAGCGCAGCCGCGCCTGGTTGAACATGTAGGCGCCGATGCCCAGGCAGCCCAGCGTGAGCAACGCCAGCACCAGCGGGCGCCAGGATTCGGGCGTCAGCGCCACCAGCATGGCCACGCCCAGCAGCAGACCCAGGGCGATGAACAGCAGGGCCATGCCAGCCCAGGCCAGCGCGTCGAAGATACGCAGCTTCTCCTGCTCGAATTCGTTGGCGACCAGATCCAGGCGCACCTGGACGATGTCCAGAAGCGTATCCAGCAGGCGCTGCAGCGACTGGAACAGGCCACGGCCAGGCTCGGGCGGCGGCACGCCGTTCGGCCCGGCCACGACGGTCAACGCCGGCTGATCAACAAGCCGATGATCAGCCCGACACCGGCGGCCGCGCCGATGGCCTT
>JBBRJU010000616.1:0-2071 GCA_038218895.1 Burkholderiales bacterium | reverse complement strand
GTGACCGGCAGCAAGGATTGCCTGGACGAGCCGGCACAAGAAACCGCCATCCGCGAGGTGGCCGAGGAGACGGGCATCGTCGTCGGCAGCGCGGCGGTGCCGCTTGCGGCGCTGCGCGACTGGGGTCTGCGCAATGTCTTCGAGATCTACCCGGTCTGGCGCCACCGGTATGCCGCAGGCGTCACCCACAACACCGAGCATGTGTTCGGCCTCACCGTGCCGGCCGGCACGTCGGTGGTGCTGGCCCCGCGCGAGCATCTGCAGTTCATCTGGCTGCCCTGGCGCGAGGCAGCGGACCGCTGTTTTTCGCCCAGCAACGCCGAGGCGGTGCTGCACCTGCCGCAGCTGGCCAGCGCAGTGGCAGGCGCGGCAGTCAAGGCATGATGGCGGCCATGCGCGGCCCCCATTTCACGAATTCCCGCCTGATGGCCCAAGGCCTGGGCCTGGGCGGGCCGCCCAGCCAGCACGCCAGCGACGTGCTGCGCGTGGCCACCTACAACATCCACAAGGGCGTGCGCGGCGTGGGCCCGCGCAAGCGGCTGGAGATCCACAACCTGGGGCTGGGCATCGAGGCGCTGGACGCCGACCTGGTGTGCCTGCAGGAAGTGCGGCTGTTCGAGAAGCGTGAAGCCAACCGGTTCACCCGCACCGTCCTGGGCTGGCCCGAGCAGGGCCAAGCCGATTTCCTGGCACCGGAGGGCTACAGCGTGGCCTACCGCACCAACGCCACCACCCGGCATGGTGAGCACGGCAACGCGCTGCTGTCACGCTGGCCGATCGGCGACGTCGGTCACCATGACGTCAGCGACCACCGCTTCGAGCAGCGTGGCCTGCTGCATGTGCCGGTGTGGTGGCAGGGCGTCGAGGTGCATGCGGTGGTCGCCCACCTGGGGCTGATCCATGCCAGCCGGGTGCGGCAAGTCGAGCGGCTGGCCGCCTTCATCGCCAGCGAGGTGCCGGCGGGTGCACCGCTGCTGGTGGCCGGTGATTTCAATGACTGGGGCGAGAAGCTGGACGTGCCGATGCACAGCGTCGGCCTGCACCGCGCCCGCGCCGGCACCGAGCGGGCGCAGCGCACCTTTCCATCGGCCGTGCCGATGTTCGCGCTCGACCGCGTCTACACCCGCGGCCTGGTCTGCCATTCGGCCACCGTGCCGCGCAACAGCGGCTGGGCGCGCATGTCCGACCACCTGCCCCTGCTGGTGGAGCTGCGGCTGGGCTGATGCCCGTCCGTTGCACGCCAAGTTGCCTGTGCCGGGCCTGAGCGAGCCGCCGTCCGGCAGCCAGCGTGGCAGCCGCCGTGTCGGCCAGCAGGCTGCGGCCGAGCTCACCGGCGGCAACCAGGTGCAGTTGCTCGCCGGCGGCGACGAGCTGTTCCCTGCCATGTGCGACGCCATCGCCGGTGCGCGCCAACAAGTCTGGCTGGCCACCTACATCTTCCATGACGACCCTGCGGCCGAGGCCGTGGCCAGCGCGCTGGCCGATGCCGCCCGGCGCGGCGTGCAGGTGGGGGTGGTGGTCGACGGCTTCGGCAGCAAGGCCACCCTGCCCAAACTGCGGCAGTGGCTGGACGACGCCGGCGTGCAGCTGGTGGTCTTCCGCCCGCTCGACCGCTGGTGGCGGCTGCTGCACCCCGGCCAGTTGCGCCGGCTGCACCAGAAGCTGTGCGTGGTCGATGGCGCGCTGGGCTTCGTCGGCGGCATCAACATCATCGACGACCGCCACGACATGAACCACGGCTGGTCCGACCACCCGCGGCTGGACTTTGCCGTGGCGGTGCATGGCCCGGTGGTGGCGCAGATGGAGCAGGCTGCGCGCGCGATGCACACCCGCGCCCGCCTGGGCGCCGACTGGCGCGACGAAGCCATGCAGCTGGCCCGCAGCGCAGAGCCGGCGGCGCGCGTGCGCCGCATCCTGGACCGGCTGAAACTGCACCCCCAGCCGACGGCCGCCCCCCCGGCGCGGCTGGCGCCGGGGCGTGGGGCCATACGGGTGCGGGACAACCAGCGCCCGCGCCGCGCCCACGAGCAGGCCAACATCGAGGCCAACGGTCAATCCCGCCACCCCCGGG
>JBBRJU010000615.1:0-2073 GCA_038218895.1 Burkholderiales bacterium | reverse complement strand
GCCATGCCGATCGAATCGACGCCCAGTTCGTCCAGCCGTGCATCGTGTGTCAGCGTGCCGGGGTCGAGTTTGAAATCCTTCACCAGCAAGGCGCGGATGCGCTGCTCGGTGTCGTCGAATGTCGCAGACTTCACGGCTGTCGCAGCTATCGCGGAAGTCACGAACGTCGCATGTGTCGCGACTGCCGCAGGTGTCACGGCTGTGGCGGGTGTCGTTGCTGTCATTGACGGTCTCCAGGCAAATGTCGCTGCAGGGCCGGCACCGCAGCCGTCTGCGGCCAGCGCCCCAGCGCGGTGCCGGACGCGGCGCCGTCGGTGACGCTGCTGACCTTGCCGCTCCACAGGGCGCAACGGGTCAGCAGGTTCGGAAAGTGCTTCAGCATGGCCATCAAAGCGGCCGCGCCGGCAGGCCGCATGGCCAGATTGGCCAGCCCGGCCGCCACCCGCAGCCGCGGCACGAAATGCTGCCGCCACTCGGCGGTATAACGATCTCTGGCGTGGCGTTGCCACAGCGCCGGTGCACCAGCGCCACGCCGCAGCCGCGCGGCCTCCAGCTGGGCACACAGCAGCCAGGCCGACTGCAGAGCCATGCTGATGCCTTCGCCAATGATCGGATGGGCTTCGCCGGCGGCATTGCCGATGCGAAATACCGCATCGTCGTCCCGCAGCCGCACACCGGGGCGCAGCGGGCCCGACGCGAGCCAGCTGTCACAGCGGGCTGCGCCGTCCAGGGCCTCGGCGACACCCTTGCATTGGTGCTTCAGCATGTCTTCCACCACCTCGCCGGCCGACCGGCCCGGCCCAGCCCGGCGCAAGGCATCCAGACGGTCGGCGCGGATGCAGCCCGCCAGCGTGACGAGGCCGCCATCTGCCAGCACCATGCCGCCATAACCACCGTCGAAGGCCAGCACCGGCAAATGCCCCGCAGCCAGGTTGCCGCCGGAGAAATTGGCCTTGAAGGCGAGCAGGTCCGCGCCGCTGCGGGCAAGGCGCAGCGCCGCCCGTTCGTCAGGCAAGGGCTCCCATGATCCATGGGCAAAGATCACCACAGGTGCGTGCAGCGACTGCAGCCGACCGGACGCCGCATCACGCAAGGTGCAGTGGTGGTTTCCAGCCAGACCACTGACCTTCTGCACCGCCCAGGGCTGCAACACCGTGGCACCAGCGGCCACTGCGCGGGCCAGCAGCAGCGTGTCCAATGTCTCGCGGCCGATGGCCCGCCCCCAGGGGTGGCCGGCATTTGCTGCGGCTGGCAAGTCGGCCCAGACGCTTTGTGTGCCCCGCATCAGCGCGACGCGTTTCAACGCGGGTCCCGCCTTGTCGGCAAACGCGCTGCCGATGCCCAAGGCATCCAGCAAGGGCAGGTTGCTGGCCGCCACGCATTCGCCGCACACCTTGCGGCGCGGGAACACCTGCTTCTCGACCAGGGCCACCGACCAGCCTGCCATGGCCAGCAAGATGGCCGCGCTGCCGCCGGCCGGGCCGGCGCCGATGATGACGGCATCGAAGCGGGTCTGCATCAGCGCGCCCCCCGGCCAGGGCCAGCGGCGCGCGAGGCCACGAAGCAATGGCCGAAAAGGCCGGCTTTGGTTTCAGAGAGCTGCCAGCCGCCTGCCGTTGCGGGCCAGAGCGCCTGCAGTTCATCGCCACGAAAACCGGCGTGCACGCTCAACACGGCGTCTTCCCGTGTCACCGCGTTGACGCCGAGCGCCCCGACCAGATGGCTGCCCGCCCAGGCCAGCCAGGCACGGCGCGGCTCGCAGGCAACGAAGTGCGCGCTGCCGCTGGCCACCGCAGCCAGCAGCCCGGCCAGCGCATCGCCCTTGAAGTGGTGCAGGAACAGGTTGGCGACGATCAGGTCCCAACCTGGCTCGGCCTGCGGCGCCAGGCGCTCGGCATTGGTTCGGTCGGCCCAGTCGAGCGCGTCGCTGACTTCGGCCTGTGCGGTCCAGCCGGCCAGCGCGTATTGGGCAGCGGTGGCGGCTGTCAGCAGTGGCAGCCGATCGAGCAGCGTCAGCGCCACCGCCGGCCATTCAGCTTGCAGCACGCGCGCGACGCCCAGCATCAGGCTGCC
>JBBRJU010000614.1:0-2081 GCA_038218895.1 Burkholderiales bacterium | reverse complement strand
GTGGCGTCGACCGCGTACGGCAGGCGCTCGATGCCGGGCGTGCCGCGGCCGCCGGGCATGCGGGCGTTGTAGAACTCGGCCAGCAGCTTGCAGCCGGTGTGGGCGGCAATGGCCGCCGCATGCTGCTGCGCTGCCAGGCTGCGGCTGCCGCCGGTGCCCAGCAGCAGCACGGCCTTGGGGCCCAGCCGGCGCAGCAGCTGCGCGGCGGCCGGCACGGCGCCCAGCACCACGGCCGGGGCCTGCGGTGCGCGCGCGACCGCCGCCTGGCCACCGGCACCCCAGGCGGTGTCAGCCGGCAGCAGCAGGGTGGCGATGCGGCCTTCGGCGCCGTCGCGGGCGGCCTGCACCGCAGCGGCGCCATCGGCACCCACGTCGGCCGCGCTGGCACTGCTGCGCACCCAGTGCGACATGCTGCGGGCAATGGCCTCGGCGTCGCTCTTCAGCGGCGATTCATGGCGCACATGGTCGGTGGCATGGTCGCCGACGATGTTGACGATGCCCGACCGGGCCTTGCGCGCGTTGTGCAGGTTGGCCAGGCCGTTGCCCAGGCCGGGGCCCAGGTGCAGCAGCGTGGCGGCCGGGTGGCCGGCCATGCGGTAGTAGCCGTCGGCCGCGCCGGTGACCACGCCTTCGAACAGGCCCAGCACGCAGCGCACGCCGGGGATGCGGTCGAGCGCGGCCACGAAGTGCATCTCCGACGTGCCGGGGTTGGCAAAGCACAGCGGCACGCCGCTGGCGGCCAGGGTGGTGACGAGGCTTTCGGCGCCGTTCAGCGGCGTGGAGGTATCGGGCATGTGGTGTCTCCTGGGCGGGTGGAAGACCGGCCCAGGGCGAAGCCTGCGGCCTGCAGCACGGCGGTGGCCGCCACTGCGCAAGTGAAGTGCGCCGCCTGCCAGCCTGCCGCCCGCGCCGCCGCCACATTGGTGACCAGATCGTCGAAGAACAACAGGCCGCCAGGCGGCACGCCGAAGCGCTGCGCCGCCAGGTGATGAATGGAGGGGTCATAGATGGAAGGGTCAGGTTTCACTTGCTGCACCCGGGCCGAGTACACGCCGTCGGTGAACAGCCGCAAGAAGCCGTGCTGCCGGTCCAGGTGGTCGGCATCAGGTGCCGGCATGTTCGACAGGAAGTACAGCGGGTGCCCCGCCGCATGCAGCTGCTGCAGCAGGGCCACCGTGTCGGGCCGGGGATGCAGCGCCAGCGGCACCGCGCCGACCACCGCCAGCACCTCGGCCGGCGCCAGGCCGGTGCGGCTGGCGATGCGCTGCACCAGACCGGACGGCGCCAGGGTGCTGCGGTCGAACTCGGCCCAGTCGCCGCCATCGCCCTGGAAGATCTGCGCGGCCCAGTGGCGCGCGCTGGCCTCGTCGGTGGCACGCTGCGGGATCACCTGCTGCAGCAGCTGCACCGGCTGCCAGTGGAACAGCACGCAGGCAAAGTCGAACACCACGGTGGGCAGCGGCGCGGCAGATGGGCGGCCCGCGCTCACTTCAGGCGTGCCAGCAAGCCGGCGGTGGAGGCATCCAGCCCGCTGACGTCGGCCGTACCCGGCGCGGTGAGGCGTGGCAGCAACTGGCTGGCCAGGGCCTTGCCCAGTTCCACGCCCCATTGGTCGAAGCTGTTGATGCGCCACAGCGCGCCGCTGGTGAACACCCGGTGTTCATACAGCGCGATCAGCGCGCCCAGCGCATGCGGCGTCAACGTGTCGAGCACCAGCGTGGTGCTGGGCCGGTTGCCGGGAAAGGTGCGGTGGCGCGCCACCGTCCGCTTGTCCAGGTTGGCCGACGCGGTGGGGGCAGCTTCAGCCAGCGCAGCCTCGGTGGTCTTGCCCAGCATCAGCGCCTGGCTCTGTGCCAGGCAATTGGCCAGGGTCATCGCATGCAGGCCGGCATGGGCATGGGTGGGGTGCTTGATGGCGATGAATTCCACCGGGATCACGTCGGTGCCCTGGTGCAGCATCTGGAAGTAGGCATGCTGGCCATTGGTGCCGGGCTCGCCCCAGACGATGGGTCCGGTCGCGCCCTTCACGGCAGCGCCGGATTTCGTCACACGCTTGCCGTTCGATTCCATGTCGAGCTGCT
>JBBRJU010000613.1:0-2082 GCA_038218895.1 Burkholderiales bacterium | reverse complement strand
TGAGCTTCCAGGTCAGCCGCGGGCCGAGGTTGAAGCCACCACCCCAGAAGTTGTCGCTGCCCGGCGTGCGCCACTGCTGCGGTGCGCCGTCGGGCCCCGGTGCACTGCGCAGGCTCAGCAGGTCAGCCTGGCCACGCCATTGGTAGACCGATAACGGCAGGGTGTAGCTCAGCGCGCCGTTGCGGTCGCCCCAGCTGGTATTGGCAGCCAGCACCGGGCGCACGGCCTGGTAGCCGATGCGCAAGCCCAGCTCACGCTGGCGGGTGCGCGGCACCTCACGCACGAGGATGGTGATGCTGCCGGCCACCGCCTGCGCACTGTGCTCGGCGCTGGGGCCGCGGGTGATCTCGATGCGCCCGACCTGGCTGGGCGACAGCTGGTCGAGCGAGAAGCCCGGCGGCGCCGGCTCGCCGTTGACCAGCAGCAGCGTGTAGTTGCCACCCATGCCGCGCATGCGCGGGCTGCCGCCCTGCATGCTGACACCCGGCTGGCGCTTGAGCACATCGCTGACATTGCTGTCGCCGTACTTCTCCAGCTCGTCCCGGCCGACGATGGTGCGGGCCACCGGGTCGCGCCGGCGCTGGTCAGCCTCGGTCTGCGGCTGGGCCGTCACTTCCACCTGCTGTGGCGCCCCCTGGCCCAGCGCCGGGCCCGCCAGCCCCAGCGCCACTGCCCACAGCGGCAAGGCAAGGGCGTGGCGCTGGCCGGGCACGGGCGTGGCACCTCAGCGCCGAGTCTGCAGCTTGGCGAAGGCGGCAGCCATGGCGCTGCCGGCGGCCGGCTGCGGGCCGGCCAGCCGGGCCGCGCCGTGGCCACCAGCGTGCCCACCAGTGTGCCCACCACTGTGCCCACCACCCGGGCCAGTACCTGAACCACCCCCGCGCCCGGCGCGCTCGTCGCGCGCTGCCGGGCGAAAGCCGTTGTCAGCCCGGCCCGGGCCCTTGCCGGGCTGGGCGTCGAGCTTCATCGTCAGCGAAATCCGCCGGCGCGCCAGATCGACTTCCAGCACCTTCACCGTGACGATGTCGCCGGTCTTGACAACCTCGCGCGCATCATTCACGAACTTGTGCGCCAGCTGGCTGACATGCACCAGCCCGTCCTGGTGCACACCCAGGTCGATGAAGGCGCCGAACTGGGCCACATTGCTGACCGTGCCCTCCAGCGTCATGCCTTCCTTCAAGTCCTGGATGCGCTCGATGCCGTCGGCCAGCTTGGCCACCTTGAAGTCGGGCCGCGGGTCGCGGCCGGGCTTTTCCAGTTCGGCAAAGATGTCCTTCACGGTGATGGCGCCGAACCTGTCGTCGGCAAAGGCTTCAGGCTTGCACGTGCGCAGCACATCGGCCCGGCCCATCAGCTCGGTGATCGGGCGCTGCAGCGTGGCCAGCAGGCGCTGCACCACCGGGTAGGTCTCGGGGTGCACGCCGGTCTGGTCCAGCGGGTTGTCGCCGTCGCGGATGCGCAGGAAACCCGCCGCCTGCTCGAAGGTCTTGGGCCCCAGCCCGGCCACGTCCAGCAGCTGCTGGCGGTGGCGAAAGGCACCATGGGCATCCCGCCAGCGCACGATCGACGCGGCCACTGCGGGCGACAGGCCCGCCACCTGCGCCAGCAGCGGGGCCGACGCGGTGTTCAGGTCCACGCCCACCTTGTTGACGCAATCTTCCACCACGGTGGCCAGCATGCGCGCCAGGTCGCCCTGGTTCACGTCATGCTGGTACTGGCCCACGCCGATGCTCTTGGGGTCGATCTTCACCAGCTCGGCCAGGGGGTCTTGCAGGCGGCGGGCGATGGACACTGCACCACGCAGGCTCACGTCCAGCTCAGGCAGCTCCTTGCTGGCGAATTCACTGGCCGAGTAGACCGACGCGCCGGCCTCGCTGACCACCACCTTGTCGAGCCGGGCATCCGGCGCCAACGTCGCGATGCGCTTGATCAGGTCGCCGGCCAGTTTGTCGGTCTCGCGGCTGGCGGTGCCGTTGCCGATGGCGATCAGGTTCACGCCATGCTGGGCCACCAGGCGGCCCAGGGTGTGCAGCGAGCCTTCCCAGTCGCAGCGCGGCTCGTGGGGATAGACGGTGGAGGTGT
>JBBRJU010000612.1:0-2083 GCA_038218895.1 Burkholderiales bacterium | reverse complement strand
GGCCCCATCACCGGTGCCAGCTTGGCCAGGCCTTCCAGCGTGGTGTCGGGGCGGTTGCAGTCGTCGCGGTCGACCACGGTGTCGACGAAGGATTCGGCCTTGGTGGCCTTGTCGACCACCTTCATCGTGGTCTTGACCGGGATGATCTCGTCCTTGAACTTGCCGGCTTCTTGCGCTGCTGCCATGCGGCGCTGCGATTCCAGCGAGTATTCGTCCTGGTACTGGCGGCTGAGGCCGTAGCGCTGGGCCACGATGTCGGCGGTGTCGATCATCGGCATCCAGAACGCGGGCAGAAGGTCGGTCAGGCGGCTGTCACGGCCACCACCGCCGCCGCCCTGAAACGTGATGGAGTCGACGCCGCCGCCGACCATCACGCTGGCACCTTCTTCGACAATGTGGTGCGCCGCCACGGCGATGGCGTTCAGGCCCGACGAGCAGGCGCGGTTCAGCGTCATGCCCGATGTGGTGACCGGCAGCCCGGCCAGCATGGCCGCGGCGCGCGCCACGTTGCCGCTGGCCGCCACGTTGCCGGCGATCACATCCTCGACCTCGGCCGGGTCGACGCCGCTGCGGCGCACCGCATGCTCGATGGCATGGCCCAGCATGGTCATGGTGGAGGTGTTGTTGAAACCGCCGCGGCCGGCCTTGGCCAGGCCGGTACGGGCATATGAGACGATGACAGCCTGGCGCATGGTGGTGCCTTTCGGTGGTGTGGAACAGACGGCCGGCCAGTCTTCCACAGCGGGCGGCTGTGCCGCGTCACACGCGGTACAGGCGTGGCAGACCAGTGCCAGAAACCCCGCGCCGGAAACCCGGCGCCAGAAACCCGCGCGACCGACCCCACCAGCCCAGGAACAGATCCCCCGGGCCCGACCCAAAGCCCGACAGCCTCCTAGAGCCGGCCCTTGCCCAGATCCAGGTGGCCGCGGGCCAGGTTCACCTGCAGCACATCGGTCTCGCCTTCGGCCAGCCGCAGCGCGCGCAGCCGGCGCAGTGCGCCTTCCAGCGGGTGGCCGGTCACCAGCGCCTCGCCGCCCACCAGTTGCACCGCCATGTCGACCAATTGGCCGGCCACCTCGGTGGCAAACACCTTGGCGGCGATGCTTTCGTTGACGCTGTCCTGCCCGCTGTCGTGCAGCCGCGCTGTGCGGTAGACGGTGGCGCGTGCCGCGTAGGCCTGGATGCGCATGGCGCCGTAGCGCAGGCGCAAACGCTCGCTGGCCGCACGCGGGCCGCCGCGGCGCGCGCGCAGCAGGTCGTCTGCGACGAAGTCGACTGCCCAGGCCGCCGTACCCAGCGCGTCGGCCGCCACCGCCCGGCGCACCGCGCTGATCTTGGCCAGCGCCCGGCTGCGGCCGTCACCCGGCGCGCCGATGGCATGGTGGCGCGGCACGCGCACGCCGTCGAAGCGGAAGGCCGCATGCCCGCTGCCGTCCAGCGAGCGAAAGCGCCGCGTCAGCACCACGCCGGGCAGCGCGGTGTCGATCACCAGCATCGCCGGGCCCTGGCCGTCGACCTCCACCAGTGCCACCAGAAAGTCGGCTTCGGCGCCACCGGTCACATAGCTCTTCTGGCCGGTGACCACCAGATGCGCGCCGTCGACCGCCGCCCAGCTGGGGCGGGGCGCGTCGCTTGGTTCGGTGAAGGCGAAGCCGCTGCGCTTGTCACCGGCCAGAAGCGGCAGCAGGTGGCTGCTGCGCAGCGGCTCGGCCACGCCGGCCAGCAGGCCGGCATCGGGGCCGAACAGGCCGGGCAGGTGGCCGACGTTGTGACGGGCCAGGGTCTCGCGCGCCACCAGCAGGGTCAGGGCGGATGTGTCGGGGGCCTGGGTCAGGCCGTACAGGCTGGCGGCCTTGCTCAGCGCACGCACCTGGGTGGCCAGGTCTGAGGGCGCCAGGGCAGCGTCGTCACGCAGCCCGGCCAGCGGCCCCTGGGCCAGCGTGGCCACGCGGTCACGCAGGGTGCTCAGGTCGTCGGGCAGGAAGTCGGGCATGGCTGCTGACAAGACCTCAGCGCTTGACGGCTGCCGGCATGCCGGCGGGGTCGATGACGCTGCCGAACACCTCCTTGTTGTGCGCATGGC
>JBBRJU010000611.1:0-2088 GCA_038218895.1 Burkholderiales bacterium | reverse complement strand
GGCATCTGCCAATTTTCCTACTATCAGCTTAATTGATCTGATAGCATCGTCGTTTGCTCATCAGCACCCTGGGCACCGACCGCGACGCGCAGCGCATCGACGCGCTGGCCGGCGACTATGAAGACCGCTTCATGCTGCACTACAACATGCCCCCCTTCGCCACTGGCGAAACCGGCCGTGTCGGCAGCCCCAAGCGCCGCGAAATCGGCCACGGCCGGCTCGCCAAGCGCGCGCTGATCGCCGTGCTGCCCAGCAAGGAAGACTTTCCCTACACCGTGCGCGTGGTCTCGGAGATCACCGAATCCAACGGCTCGTCGAGCATGGCCTCGGTGTGTGGTGGCGCGCTGAGCATGCTGGACGCCGGCGTGCCGTTGAAGGCCCATGTGGCCGGCATCGCCATGGGCCTGATCAAGGACGGCAGCCGCTTCGCGGTGCTGACCGACATCCTGGGCGATGAAGATCATCTGGGCGACATGGACTTCAAGGTGGCCGGCACCACCACGGGCATCACCGCACTGCAGATGGACATCAAGATCCAGGGCATCACCCAGGAAATCATGCAGGTGGCGCTGGCGCAGGCCAAAGAGGCACGCCTGCACATCCTGAGCGTGATGCAGGGCGCAGTGGGCGAGGCCAAGGCCGAAGTGAGCCAGTTCGCCCCGCGCCTGTACACCATGAAGATCAACCCCGAGAAGATCCGTGACGTGATCGGAAAGGGCGGCGCCACCATCCGCGGGCTGACCGAAGAAACCGGTTGCACCATCGACATCGGCGAAGACGGCACCATCACCATCGCCAGCGCCGACGGCGACAAGGCCGAGTTCGCGAAGAAGCGCATTGCCGAGATCACCGCCGAGGCCGAGATCGGCAAGGTCTACGAAGGGCCGATCACCAAGATCCTGGACTTCGGCGCGCTGGTCAACATCCTGCCCGGCAAGGACGGCCTGCTGCACATCAGCCAGATCGCCCACCAGCGGGTGGAGAACGTGACCGACTTTCTCAAGGAAGGCCAGATCGTCAAGGTCAAGGTCATGGAAACCGACGAAAAGGGCCGCATCAAGCTGTCGATGAAGGCGCTGCTCGAGCGGCCGGAGGGCATGGAAGAAGAGCGCTTCGAGCGCCCGCGGCGCGAATACGGCGACCGCCCCGACCGTGGCCCGCGTGGTGACCGCCCGCCACGCCGTGAGCGCAGCGAGCGCCCGGCGCACGGGGATGCCCCGGCGGCTGACGCAGCCTCGGCCGCCGATGCGCCTGCCGATGCACCCGTCGCAGCACCAGCTGCCGCACCCGCCGCAGCGCCGGCAGCGAATGTTGCCGACAACGGCAACCCCGGCAACCCCGGAAACCAGGGCTGAGCCCGTTGTCATGTCCCATGCCTGAGGAGCACAACATGCGCGCCATTGCCATGACCGCCGCCGGCGGCCCCGAGGTGCTCGTCGAGACCACGCGCCCTGATCCGGTGCCCGCTGCAGGTGAACTGCTGGTGCAGGTGACGGCCTCGGGCATCAACCGGCCAGACGTGCTGCAGCGCAAGGGTGCCTATGCGCCCCCGCCCGGCGCATCGGATCTGCCGGGCCTGGAGATCGCCGGCACCATCATCGGCGGCGACGCGGCCGAGCTGGCCGCAGCCGGTTTCCAGCTGGGTGACCGGGTGTGTGCGCTGGTGGCGGGCGGCGGCTATGCCGAGCGCTGCACCGCACCGATCCCGCAATGCCTGCTGGTGCCCAAGGGCCTGAGCGACATCGAGGCCGCCAGCCTGCCCGAGACCTTCTTCACCGTCTGGTCGAACGTGTGGGACCGCGGCCGCCTGCAGGCCGGCGAGACCCTGCTGGTGCAGGGTGGGTCCAGCGGCATCGGCGTCACCGCGATCCAACTGGCCAAGGCCTTGTTTGGTGAAGGCGGCACGAAAGTCATTGTCACTGCGGGCAGCGACGACAAAGTGGCCGCCTGCGTGGCGCTGGGGGCCGATGTCGGCATCAACTACAAGACGCAGGATTTCGTGGCCGAGGTGAAGGCCGCCACCGGCGGCAAGGGCGCCGATGTGGTGCTCGACATGGTGGCCGGCGACTACGTGGCGCGCGAGGTGCA
>JBBRJU010000610.1:0-2096 GCA_038218895.1 Burkholderiales bacterium | reverse complement strand
CGCGCCCGGGCGCCGCCCTGCCCGGTGGCGCAGGTGGCCGGGCCGGGCCGGCGGCTTGGCGGCCGCACTGCTGCTGGCCGCCACGGCTCGGGCGCAAGTGGCCGAATTGCCGCCGCTGCGGCCGCTGTCGAGGGTGTCGGCCGAGGCGGCGCTCGCCCGGCTGCCCGGCGCGGCCACGCCCGCGCCACGCACCAGCGGCACGCTCGACCTGCGCAACAAGCAGGTGCACATCGCCGAGTACCTGCTGCTGTTCGACCTGGCGGGCGTGCAGCCCGCGCCGGTGCGTGACGGCCGGCTGCTGGGCACGGCGGTGCCCGAGGGCAAGGCGCAGCTGGCCCACCGCGCCGCGCCCGACATCGCCGTGCTGCAGGCGCTGACCGACCACGCCTGGGCCGACCTGCAGGCGCGGCTGCAGGCCGCCGGCGTGGTGTTGGCCGATGCGCCCGCAGCGGTGCAGGCCCATGGCGCGGTGCATGCGGCCAGCAGCGCCGGCAGCACCGCCGATGCACCGGTGCAACTGGTGCACACCCAAGGTGGCACCACCCGGCGGTACCTGGCGCTGGCGCCCACCGGCACGGGCCTGGTGCCGCGCACGCCGGCGGGCATCGGCAACGGCGATGCCACGGCGCGCGCCATCTACCTGGCCAAGGGGCAAGAGGGTGTGTCGCTGGCGATGGCACTGAACCTCAGCGTGCTCGATGCCACGGGCGCCCGGGCGCCCGCCTTCGCCGCACCCGGCGGGCTGCCCACACTGTCGCCGCTGATGGAACTGGCGCCGGCGCCGGCCGCCGCCCTGGTGCATGCGCACGCGCAGCAAGCCTTCGTCAATCTCGACGAGGCACTGCTGCCGGCTGCCCACTTCGGCCGGCTGCGCCTGGCGCCGCTGGACGGGCCTATCCCCAGCAACGACCCGCTCAAGCCGCTGCTGTCGTTCGGCCTGCGGCTGCAGGGCGAGGCGCCAGCCCGCCGGCTGGAGGCACTGCTCGACCTGGACGGCCCGTCGACCGCCCGGCTGGTGGTCTACCTCACCAGTGCGGCCAACCAGGCGATCGCCAACGCGCTGCAGGCGGCGCGCTGAATTCTCGCCACACCGGCGCGCCAGGGGTGGAAAGGCGCTGATATCCTGCACCGCGCATGGCCGCCATCGACACCAACCGCCCACCCGCCGCGCTGCCCCCGGGCACCCGGCTGGACGAGTTCGAGCTGCGCCGGGTGCTGGGCATCGGTGGCTTCGGGATCGTCTACCTGGCCTTCGACCACGCACTGGAGCGCGAGGTGGCGATCAAGGAGTACATGCCGTCGTCCCTGGTGGGCCGCAGCGACGGGCCCAAGGTGTCGCTGCACGGGCAGACGCATGCCGAATCCTTCAACCTGGGGCTGCGCTCCTTCGTGAACGAGGCGCGCCTGCTGGCCCGCTTCGACGCGCCCGGCCTGGTGAAGGTGCACCGCTACTGGGAAGCGAACAACACCGCCTACATGGCGATGCCGTTCTATGCCGGCAGCAACCTGCATGCGGTGCGCCGGCGCATGGACACGGCGCCTGACGAAGCCTGGCTGCGCCGGCTGCTGCACCCCCTGCTCGACGCGCTGGCGCGCCTGCACAGCGCTGGCATCTACCACCGCGACATCTCGCCCGACAACGTGATCCTGCAGCCCGACGGCCAGCCGGTGCTGCTGGACTTTGGCGCCGCGCGTCGGGTGATCGCCGACAAGAGCGTGGCCCTCACCGCCATCCTGAAGCCAGCCTATGCGCCGATCGAGCAATATGCCGAGGCCGGTGCCGTCAAGCAGGGCGCCTGGACCGACCTGTACGCCCTGGGCGCCACGCTGCACTTTCTGCTGCTGGGCCGTGCGCCGCCGCCGGCCACCACCCGCGCGGTCGAAGACGAGATGCCGCCGCTGGCGCGCCAGCCGGCGCTGCTTGCCACCTGCTCGGCCGGCTTCCTGCAGGCGGTGGACTGGATGTTGAAGCCGCGCCCGGCGGACCGGCCGCAAAGTGTGGCCGCGCTGCGCGAGGCGCTGGTGCCCCAGCCGGCACCGCCGGACAACGACGACCGCACCATCCTGGACCTTTCACGCCTGTCGCCACCGCCACC
>JBBRJU010000609.1:0-2102 GCA_038218895.1 Burkholderiales bacterium | reverse complement strand
GCTTGGCACTGGGACGAACCGCTCTACCTTGAGTTGCTGGCCACCACCGGCGGCAAGGAGCGCATGCGCACCTGGTTGCAGCGCATCGACCCGGGGGCGGCGGCCGCGCCCGAATCCGGCGCCCGCATCGCCCGCCTGTATGCGCGCAAGACGGCGATCTATGGCGACCTGGTGGCGCGTGGCACGGTGCAATTGCGCCCGGGCGTGGCGCGGCTGCTGCACGCCGCCCGGGCCGACGGGCTGGTGCAGGCGATTGCCACCACCACGGCGCCCGAGAACGTGCAGGCCCTGCTGCTGGCCACGCTGGGGGCTGACAGCCCGGGCTGGTTTGCCTGCGTTGGCGCGGGTGACGTGGTGCCGCAGAAGAAGCCGGCCCCCGACATCTACCACTGGGTGCTCCAGCGGCTGGGTCTGCGCGCCGCTGACTGCCTGGTGCTGGAAGATTCGGCGCCCGGCAGCGCGGCCGCGCTGGCCGCCGGCCTGCCCACGGTGGTGACCCGCAGCCGCTACACCGTGCAGGATCAGCTGCTGTCCAGCCCCTTGCTGCGTGCCGATCTGACCGACCTGGGCGCGGTGGATCTGGCGCAGTTGCGCGCCTGGCATGCCGGGGCTGCGTAGGCAGTTGGGCACCTGGGCAAGGTTGCACCTGGGTACTTTTGCATCTGGGCAACCATGCACCTGGGCGCTGCCGCATCAGCGGATGCGCCGCCTGGTCAGCGCGTGCGCTGTGGCACCAGCGCGGTGCAGGCCCACCAGGCCAGCACCACCAGCGGCAGGGTGATGCCGAACGACCAGCGGATGCCCAGGCTGGTGGCCACCCAGCCCAGCAGCGGCGGGCCCACCAGGAAGGCGATGAACGAGGTCTGCGCCAAGGCGGCCACGTTCTGTGCGGCTGGCCGGTCGGTGGCCTGCGCTGCTGCCGACATCGCCAGCGGAAACCTCGCGCTGGTACCCACGCCGATCAGGCCGAAGCCCAGCAGCGCCAGCGCCGAGTGCGGCGCCAGCAGCACCAGCGCTGCACCGGCGCCCAGCAGCAGCTGCAGCGTGCGGGCCACCCGCAGCGGGCCGTGCCGGTCGACGAAGCCGTCGGCCACCCAGCGCGCCACGGCCTGGGCGCCGGCACCGATGGCCACCGCCATGCCGGCCAGGAACGGCGTGGCGCCGAACACATCGCGCATGTAGATGGCCGACCATTCGGCGCCGGCGCCTTCCAGCACCATGGCCGCGAGCGTGGTGGCCACCAGCACCAGCGTGGCGCGGGTGGGCCGGACCCAGTGCACCGTGCTGTCGGCATGTGCATGGGGCCGGTGGTCGGCGGCTTCAAAGCCACGCAGCAGCCAGATGCTGGCCGCGCCGACCAGCAGCACCAGGCCCCACAGATGCGCCTGCACCGGCACGCCCAGCTGGGCCACGCCTGCGCCCAGCAGCCCGGCGCTGAAGAAGCCGATGCTCCAGAACGCATGGGCGCGGCTCATGATGCGCTGGCCCAGCTGGTGCTCCACCCGGTCGGCCTCCAGGTTGACCACGATCTCGACCGCGCCGATGCACAGCCCTGCCGGCACCAGCAGCAGGTACAGCGCCAGCGGGCCGCTGGCGCCACTGGCCACCGCATAGGCCACCGCAATCGACGGGATGCCGACCAGCAGCACCAGGCGGTGGCCCAGGCGGTCCAGCCAGCGGCCGGCCAGGGTCAGCGACACCAGGGTGCCGCTGGCGGTGCCGATCAGCGCCAGGCCCAGCGCGCGTTCGGTCAGGCCCAGCGCCTGCTGCAGATCACCCAGGCGCGGAAAGATGCCGCCCAGCGCGACGGCATACAGGAAGAAGGCGGCATACACCCGGTGGGGCGGGCTCAGGCGGGCACCAGCGGGCATCGGCGGCGGGGGAATGGGGGCCGCCGGATCATCGCATCCATGCCCGCCACAACCATGGGCAGATGGCCGAGGCCGCCTACCGGTTGCTGCCGCAGGTCAGGGTGGGGGCTGCGCGCGGACTGTTGACGGCTGCCGGCACAGCCACCGTCACGGCTGCAGGTTCATCGCCATCAGGATGCGCGAGACCATGTTGTAGGCCGCGATCACGCCCACCAGTTCGAACATTGCCTG
>JBBRJU010000608.1:0-2104 GCA_038218895.1 Burkholderiales bacterium | reverse complement strand
TGCATGCGGTGGCGGTGCCGCTGCTGCTGATGGCCAGCAGCCGCAGCCAGCGCTGGCTGGCCAAGGTGCAGGTGTCCAAGACGGCGGCGTTCTATTCCGCATCGCTGCTGCTGATCGGCCTGTACCTGCTGTTCATCGCCGCCGTGGGCTACTACGTGCGCTTCTTCGGCGGCACCTGGGGCGGGGCACTGCAGGTGGCGTTGCTGTTTGCCGCGCTGGTGCTGCTGTTGGTGCTGGTGTTCTCGGGCGCCATGCGCGCCCGGCTGCGGGTGTTTCTGGGCAAGAACTTCTTCAGCTACCGCTTCGACTACCGGCTGGAGTGGCTGCGCTTCACCGCGATGCTGTCGACCAAGAGCGCGCCGCAAGAGGTAGGCGCACTGGTGGTGCGCGGCCTGGCCAACATGGTGGAGTGCAGCGCTGGCAGCCTGTGGTTCAAGGCGCTGGGCGACGACCAGTTTGTGCAAACAGCCACCTGGAACCTGCCCGACATGCCGGTGCGCGAGCCCACCGACTCGCCGTTTTCGCGCTGGATGGCCGAGCGCGAATGGATCATCGACCTGGGTGCCGCCCGCGCCGGCCACAGCGTTGCCGACGAGGCCACCGTGGTGCCCGCCTGGCTGGCCGGGCTGCCCAGCGCCTGGCTGGTGGTGCCGCTGCTGGTGGGCGATCAAATGCTGGGCTTCGTGGTGCTGGCCAAGCCCCGCACCGACGTGGCGCTGGACTGGGAAGTGCGTGATCTGCTGAAGACCGCGGCACGCCAGGCGGCCGGCTTCCTGGCCCAGATGCATGCCACCGAGGCCCTGCTGGAGGCCCGCAAGTTCGACGCCTTCAACAAGATGAGTGCCTTTGTGGTGCACGACCTGAAAAACATCATCACCCAGCTGTCGCTGATGATGAAAAACGCCGAGCGCCACCGTGACAACCCCGAGTTCCAGGCCGACATGCTGCTGACGGTGGAGAGCTCGCTCGACAAGATGCGCCAGATGATGCTGCAGCTGCGCGAGGGCGAAAAACCGGTGGGTGTGGTGTCGGGTGTGGAACTGGCGCCCATCCTGCAGCGCATCGAAGGCGCGGCCCGCCAGCGCGGGCGCCAGGTGGCCTTGCAGGTGGACGACAGGGTCGCCACCCGCGGCCATGCACAGCGCCTGGAACGTGTGATCGGCCATGTTGTGCAGAATGCCCTGGACGCCACACCCAACTCGGGTAGGGTGTGGGTCAGGCTGGCCCAGGCGGCAGGCCGGGTGCTGGTGGAGGTGGGTGACACCGGCACCGGCATGGCGCCTGAGTTCATCCAGCACCGGCTGTTCCGGCCCTTCAACTCCACCAAGACCAGCGGCATGGGCATCGGTTCATACGAAAGCTTTCAGTACATCAAGGAACTGGGCGGCAGCATCGACGTGAAGAGTGAGCCGGGCCAGGGCACGGTCATCACCCTGCTGATGCCCATGTTCGACCTGCGCACCGCCAGTGACTTGCGTGCACCTGGGCTGGTGGGATGAGCGCCGCCCCGTCGTCGCCGCTGCTGATCGTCGAGGACGATCTGGCGCTGCAAAAGCAGATCAAGTGGAGCCTGGACCGCTTTGATTGCGTGACCGCCAGCGACCGTGAATCGGCGTTGGTGCAGTTCCGCCGCCACCAGCCTGCGGTGGTGACCATGGATCTGGGCCTGCCGCCCGACCCCGATTCCACCAGTGAGGGGTTCAAGCTGCTGGAGCAGTTGCTGGGCGTCGACCCGAACGTCAAGGTGATCGTGCTGACAGGCCAGAACGACCAGACCAACGCCTTGCGCGCAATCGCCCTGGGCGCTTATGACTTTTTTGCCAAGCCCTTCGAGCCCGAGCTGCTGGGCCTGACCATCGACCGCGCGTTTCGAATGGCCGAGCTGCAGGCCGAGAACCGGCGGCTGCAGGCGATCCACCAGCCGGATGCGTTGAGTGGGTTGATCACGCGGGATCCGGAGATGCTCAAGGTCTGCCGCATGATCGAGCGCGTGGCGTCCAGCGACGCCACGGTGATGCTGCTGGGGGAAAGCGGAACCGGCAAGGAGGTGCTGGCCCAGGGCCTGCACCAAGCCAGCAAGCGCAGTGGCAGGTTCGTCGCCATC
>JBBRJU010000607.1:0-2113 GCA_038218895.1 Burkholderiales bacterium | reverse complement strand
ATCGGCGCGCTGGCTGCTCAGCCTGGACCCCGGCGCCAAGCCACCCACCTTGATGCCTGTCAGGCTGCGCGAGCTATGCGTGCTCAGCGGCCCCGAAGGCGGTTTGAGCGAGGAAGAAGAAAGTGCCGCCTTGCGCAGCGGCTTTGCGCCCGTTGGCCTGGGCGGCAGAACGCTGCGCGCTGACACTGCGCCACTGTCGGTGTTGGCTTGGCTGAGTTTGCAAGCCACTGCTGGCGCTGTGGCGGCAGGGCAATGGCCGAGGCAATAGCTGGAGGCAATGGCCAGGGCAATGGCCAGGGCAGCCCAAACCAAAGGCGGTTGCCGTTGCCGGCTCCTGCTGCATGCTCAGGCTTCGTCAACCCGATTGCGCCTGAGCAACTGGGCAGTGTGCTGGGCCAGGACACCGTGGCGAGCATGGCTGGGCAGATGGGCCTCAACTCTCAAGACCCGTTGGGCCAGATGTCGCAGCTGCTGCCGCAGGTCGTCGACCAACTGACGCCAGACGGGCAACTGCCTACCGCGCAAGGCGGTGGTGCAGGTCTGGGTGAGTTGGCCGGCATGCGGGGTGGCTTGCTGAAGCGCTGAAGCCGCGTGCCCGGCCCGCCAAAGCCGCCAAATGGGTCACTGGTGAGCGCTTGGGCCCCCATGTTCAGGTGGCCCTGGCGCAGATTCCAGCGCCTATCATTCGGCCATGTTTGAGGTGAAGAGAGCGTGACCGCCAGGTCCAGTCGCAGCAGATCGCGTTGGCGGCCATTGAGATTGGCTGCTGCAGCGCTGTTGTTGTTTGGTTCCGCTTTGCTGGTCGTGGCGCTGTTTGTCGTCGCCACGCCCGTGGCAGATGCAGCTTTTGGCCTCGTCATCTTGGGTGCGCCGGTGGTGGCTGCTGGTGCGCTGCTGTGGTGGATCGAGAGCATGGGCTCGCACAGGCGCGGCAACACGCGCCACCACCGCAAGCGGCGACTGCGCAGTGCCAAAAGCCGCTTCACCGCGTCTGAGCAAGCCGAGCTGACACCTTCAGAACTCAACGAATATGCCTCGATGCTGGGGCCAGTGACCGAAGCGGCCGAGGCCCTCGAAGCCGCCGAAGCAGCCAAAGCAGCGCACCGGGCGGCTGCGGCAGCGAGCAGTGCCTCCAGCTTTGACGGACTGCAACCCGAGCCCAGCGTCAGCCTGGCAGAAGGCCTGCCAGCAGCGTCCAGGGCCGGCAGCGGTGGGTCGTCGAGCCCGGCGCCGCTGTCATCAGCTCCAAAAGTTGAGCGAGCACCCGCATTTACACCCGCACCATCACCTGCACCAGCACCTGCACCACCACCTGCAACAACCACCGCACCAACACCTGCGGCCCAGGTCTGGGCAGAACAATCTTTGCCTGCGGCGCCTGCCACGCCGTCAATACGCGCACCCTCGCCGCCTTTGCCGCCTTTGCCGCCTTCGCCGCCGGCACTGGACCCGCGCGTGCAGACGCCGCTGTCCACGGCCACCGGGCCGCAGCAGATGCATTCCGGGTCAGCGGCAAGCACGCCTTTGGCCGAACGGATATTGGCAACCCTGGAGTTGCCCGAACGCTGGACCGAGGCCACGCTGCAAACACTGCCGTGGCGGCGATTTGAAGCCCTGATCGAGACGCTGTACAGTCAGGTGGGTTTCAGAATCCGCACCCAGCCACACGGTCAGGACGGCGGCTTGCACATTTGGTTGTACTCGCGCCACCAAGCCGGCCCGCCCGTCAGCGTGGTGCGTTGTGAGCATGGCAAACCCACACCTGTCGGTGTCGGCTTGCTGCGCGAGCTCAGCGGCGTGATGTACGCGCAAGGCGCGCGCCGCGGTCACTATGTCAGCAGCGCCGGCTACACCACCGATGCCGTGGCTTACGCCAAACGCCACGGCATCCATCTGCTCGACCTGCAGGGTCTGGTAGCGCTGATCAAGGCCCGCGGTAGCGAGCAGCGTGAAGCGCTGTGGCAAGCAGCGATGGACGCGATGGCCGCTGCCGACTGAATCCAGCCAGCAAAGCAGAGCCAGTTCAGTCGATCGGCCAGGCAGCGCCAGCGGGCCGGCTTTGCGGGGTCTTCGAAGGCTCCTGATCCTGCGCATCGGCAGTTGCAGTTGCAGT
>JBBRJU010000606.1:0-2115 GCA_038218895.1 Burkholderiales bacterium | reverse complement strand
GTCGCGGAACTGCTGGCGCAGGTCATCAACCTGATTCTTCAGCGAAAGCTTGGTGAAGAGGCCGATGGCTTTGGTTTCCTTGAGTTGTTCCTTCAGCGCGTTCAGGTCCAGGCTGGGCGGCGCTGCGGGTGCTGACAGGGCGGCTGCGGGCCGGGGCGCTGGCACTGCTGCCGTCGCTGCCGACGCGGGCGTTGCCGGGGCTGGTGCAGCAGCGGCAGGCGCCGCTGCCGTGCGTGCAGCCGACCCCCGCTCCGCCGCAGCGGTCGAGGAAGCGGCGGGCGAGCTGAGGAAGGTTGACGACGGCTGGCCCGTTGCGGTGGCAGAAGCGGTCGCGGTCGTCGATGGCTGTGGTGCCACCAGCGCCCGCCACGGTGCGACCGGCACCGCTGGACCGATGACCGCACCGTCTGCACCGAGTGGCAACAGCAGCAGAACAAGAGGAATGAAATGCATCGACGGTTCCGGCATAGACATGGCATGGGCTTCGGCAGCGGTTCCCTGCCGTCCGAAGGCGGCCTCGTTGGTGGTCGGGGACGCTGCGCGCGAACGGGCCCCCGCAGCGGGGGCGGGTTCAGGATCGCTGCCTCAGCATGGACGCAATGCGCCGTGATTTCTGTGCGCGAACAGACATACACAGGCTGCCCGATAGGCGCAGCGCACGGGAAAAGACCCCGCTGGAGCGACCACAGCGAGCAAGGTGGGCATCGCGAATCGGACTGCCGGGTGACTGAGGATGGGCGCAGCTGCCAATTTCCGAAGGGACCCACCAGGCACTGGCCGGGCCTGTGGCCGGCAAACGTAGGATGGCGCCATGTCGCTGCCTGCCGTCCGCCTTGTCCACCGAGCCCACCGGCGCTGCCGCCAGCCGTGACCCAGCACACCGTCGCCATCCAGCAGGTGCGCTTGATCCTGCAGGGTGCCCAGCATCAGGGCCGCCCGACCGCGCCGCTGTTGCAGCGTGCCGGCATTCCGCCCGCGCTGCTGGATGCGCCGCTGGCGCGGGTGTCGCTGCAACAGTACGCGCTGCTGATCCGGGTGCTGCGCCGCAGCCTGCGTGACGAGCTGTGGGGCCTGTGCAGCCAGCCGCTGGCAGTGGGCAGCTTCGGCCATGGCGCAGCCCAGCTGGTGCATTGCCAGACGCTGGAAGACGCGCTGCGCCTGGGCTTTCGCCAGCACCACGGTCAGCTGCCCGACTTTGTGCCACGCCTGCTGGTGCAGGGCGGCGTGGCCCGGGTGCAGCTGGTGCGCCGCTGTGCGCCTGGCACGCCGTTGAACCTGCGGCTGGATTACGCCCAGAAAGCCTTTCTGCTGTTCGCCTTCGGGCTGGCCTGCTGGCTGGTGGCGCGCCGGGTGCCGGTGCTCGGGGTGGACTACACCGAGCCTGCGCCGCGCAGCGACAGCTCCCGCGTCTACCAGGCGCCGATTCGGCATGACCAGGCCCATGTGGGCCTGCGCTTCGACGCCCGCTGGCTGGCGCTGCCGGTGGTGCAGAACCCGCAGAGCCTGCGGGAGTTTCTGGCCGGGGCGCCGGCCAATCTGCTGGTCAAGTACCGGGATGCGGGCAGCGTGTCCGAACGCATCCGCCGCCTGCTGCACCGCCGCCTGGACGCCGGCGACCTGTCGCTGGAGGCCGTGGGCGAGGCCATGGCGGTGGCGCCGCAGACCCTGCGCCGCCGGTTGCGCGAGGAGGGCCATGGTTTCCAGGCGCTGAAGGATGGCTTGCGCCGTGATGCCGCCATTGCCTGCCTGGCCCGGCCCGAGCTGACGCTGCCCGAAATCGCCCAGCGACTGGGCTTCTCCGAGGCCAGCACCTTCCACCGTGCGTTCAAGAAATGGACTGGTGTGGCGCCCGGTGAGTACCGCCTCACCCGCATGGCGGCGGCGCCCGCCGCGCCACGCCCGTCGGTTGCCCATGCCGTTGCATCGCTTGCATCGCCCCCCGCCCAAGCCCCCGCCACCGGATTCCCATGAAAAGTGCCCTGTTCGTCGATTTCGACAATGTCTTTACCCAGCTGCGCGCATTGCAGCCGGCGGCGGCCGAGCGCTTTGCGCGCCAGCCGGTGGAATGGATGCGCTGGCTCGTCGACCGGCTGGAGGTGCCCGACGGCCACCCCG
>JBBRJU010000605.1:0-2125 GCA_038218895.1 Burkholderiales bacterium | reverse complement strand
GTGTCGGTCGAAGAACTGCTGGACCTGGACCAGCAGGTCGATTTCTTCATGGCGCTGGGCCAGGCGCAATCGGCCGTCGACGTATTGCTGGGCCATGTGCGTGGCACCGGCGGCATCAGTGCGCTGCCGTATTTCAAGCTGCTGGAGATCTACCGCGCGCAAGGCGACGAAGAGGCCTACGAGCGCACCTGCGAGCGCTTCAACCAGCGCTTCAATGCGCATGCGCCCGACTGGTCGGGTGAGCTGGCCAGTGGCCGCCTGCTGGAAGATTACCCCGAGGTGATGCACCGTCTGCAGCGGGCCTGGCCACAGCCCATGCGCGCCGTGGCGGAGATGGAAGGCCTGCTGTTGCGCCGCGCTGACCTGGAGCCCTTCGACCTGCCGGCCTACCGCGAGTTGCTGATGCTGCACGCACTGGTGCGCGACCTGCCCGCCGCGCCAGTGGCGGCAGCGGCCACCACGCCGGCCGTGCTGCGCATCGACGCCGCCGTGCCACGCGCTGACATGCCCGGCGATGCAGTCGACCTGCTGCTGCCGCTGGGCGAGGACCCGCTCGACATCACCGCGCCCCGGCCGCATCTGGCCGAGCAATCCAGCGCCCAGGCGATGCTGGCCGACTGGGTGTTCACCCGGGCGGCCCAGGCTCGCCGCACCACAGGTGCGGCAGAATCGCCTGAACTGCCTGAAATGGCCGAACTGCCTGAATTACCTGAACTGCCCGAACGGCAGATGCCTGCGGCCAGACGCAGCATCAAGCTCGACCTGGATCTCACAGAGTACGCGCCGGCACCGCGTGAGTTCACCCGCCCGGCGGCGTTCACCGACATCGACATGCGGCGCGACAAGCGCCGTTCCGATCTGGGTGAGCTCGACGAGATCGACAGCAACCCGCCGCCGCTGCCGTTGCGCCGCTAGCCGCTCCAGCAGATACAGCGGCTGCAGCTGCTACAGCTGCGCCAGCCGAGCCAGTGCAGCCCGCAAGGTCTCGTCCTTCTTGGCGTAGCAAAAACGAGCCAGACCCTGGTTGCGGCCGTCGTCGTAGAAGGCCGACAACGGAATGGCGGCCACGCCGATCTCGGTGGTCAGCCACTGGCAAAAATCAGCCTCTGGCAAGCTGCTGATGGCGCTGTAGTCGACCACCTGGAAGTAGCTGCCCTCGCTCGGCAGCAGTTTAAAGCGTGTGCCCGCCAGGCCGGCGCGGAAAAGATCGCGCTTGCGCTGGTAGAACGCCGGCAATTCCAGGTAAGGCGCCGGGTTGGCCAGGTAGCGCGCCAGGCCGTGCTGCATCGGCGTATTGACGGTGAACACATTGAACTGGTGCACCTTGCGGAACTCGGCCGTCAGCGGCGCCGGCGCGGCCACGGTGCCGATCTTCCAGCCGGTGACATGGAAGGTCTTGCCGAAGCTGCTGACGAAGAAGGCACGCGCAGCCAGTTCGGGCTGGGCGCTGGCGCTGGCATGCGGCTCGCCGTCGAAGACCATGTGCTCGTAGACCTCGTCGCTGATCAGCAGCACGTCGGTGGGCCGCAGGATCGCGGCCAGGCGGTCGAAATCGGCCCGGCGCCAGATGGTGGCGCTGGGGTTGTGCGGCGAGTTGACCAGGATGGCCCGGGTACGCGGCGTGATGGCGGCGGCAATGGCGTCGAAATCGGGCCTGAATGTGCCGGCCTGCAGCGCCACCCGCACCACCGTGCCGCCGGCCAGCGCGATGTTGGGCACGTAGCTGTCGTAGTTGGGCTCCAGCACGATCACCTCGTCGCCCGGGCCCACCACCGCCAGGATGGCGGTGATGATGGCCTGGGTGGCGCCGGCGGTGATGGTGATCTCGGTGCTGGCGTCGTAGTGGCGGCCGTACAGCGCTTCGATCTTGCGCGACACCGCCTCGCGCAGCGCCGGCACGCCGGCCATCGGCGGGTACTGGTTCAGACCGCTGCGCATGGCGCGCTCGACGGCGTCGATCAGCCGCGGGTCGCACTCGAAATCGGGGAATCCCTGGCCCAGATTGACTGCACCGTGCTGCTGCGCGAGCGCCGACATGACGGTGAAGATCGTCGTGCCGACCGCAGGCAGCCGGCTGTTCAGCCGCGGCGTGCGCGGCGGTGCGATGGAGTCGGCGACAAGAGTC
>JBBRJU010000604.1:0-2137 GCA_038218895.1 Burkholderiales bacterium | reverse complement strand
GGACCTCACCGACATCGTGCTGAGCGAAGCCTTGCAGCACCGGCTCGACCACAAGACCAAACCCGTCGGGTCGCTGGGCCGTATCGAAACCCTGGCACGCCGCCTCGGCGAGATTCTTGGACAGTCCCAGCCCCAATTGGTGCGACCCCAACTGCTGGTGTTTGCCGCCGACCACGGACTGGCGCGCCAGGGCGTGTCGGCGTTTCCCCGTGACGTGACCTGGCAGATGGTGGAGAACTTCCTGGGCGGCGGAGCAGCGGTGAGTGTTCTGGCGAGCCAGCATGGCATCGATCTGACGGTCATCGACTGCGGCGTGGCCCATGAGTTTGCGTCGCGCCCGCCGCCTGCACCCGGAAAGCCGCGGCTGCTGGTGCGCAAGATCGCCTGCGGCACCGCGGACAGCACGCAGCAGCGCGCGATGACGCACGCGCAGTGCCTGCAGGCCATCGCCAACGGGCGGGAGGTCGTGCGTGCACTGCCGGGCAATGTGGTGCTGCTGGGTGAAATGGGTATCGGCAATACCTCGGCGGCAGCCCTGTTGCTGGCGCGCCTGTCAGGCGCCGATATCCGCCAATGCACCGGCGCCGGCACCGGGCTGGACGAGCCGGCCGTTGCCCGCAAGACCGCCGTGCTCGGGCAGGTGCTGCAACGCCATGCCGACGCGGTCGCGCCGCTGGCCGCGCTGGAGGCGTTCGGTGGTTTCGAGATCGCCAGCATGGTGGGTGCCGTGCTGCAGGCTGCGCTCGAGCGCAGGGTGGTGCTGGTCGACGGATTTATCGCGGGTGCGGCCGTGCTGGTGGCCCATGCCCTGGCGCCGGCGGTGTTGCAACGCTGCGTATTCGCGCACCGCTCCGATGAACGTGGCCATGCGCTGATGTTGCAGCACCTGCAGGTCGCACCGCTGCTCGATCTCGGCCTGCGCCTGGGGGAGGGATCGGGTGCCGCGCTGGCCTGGCCCCTGCTGGTATCGGCCAGCCTGTTGCTGCGGGACATGGCCAGCTTCGCGTCGGCCGGTGTTGCTGGCCGATCAGTGCCCCAGGGCTGAGAGCCTGAGTGCCGGACTGCCATATGCGGATGTTCCTGCGCCATTACCTGCTGGCGCTGCAATTTTTTACCCGGGTCCCGGTCACCGGGCGGCTGGCGGACTGGGTCGGCTTCAGCCCGGCCATGCTGCGCGCCAGCGCTGCGCATTTCCCGGGGATCGGCTGGCTGGTCGGCGGATTTTGCGCAGCCCTTGCCGCCACGTTGCAATGGGCGTTGCCGCCGCTGCCGATGGCCGGGCTGGTGGCCGCGGTGCTGGTGACCTTGGCCAGTGTCCTGTTGACCGGGGCATTTCACGAAGATGGACTGGCCGACGTGGTCGATGGGCTTGGGGGCAGTCTGGATCGCGCACGTGCGCTCGACATCATGAAGGATTCGCGCATCGGCGCGTTCGGCGCGTTGGCCCTGCTGCTGGTGGTGATGCTCAAGCTGGCCTTGCTGGCCTTGTTGTGGTCGCAGGCGCCTGCGCTGCTGCCCTGGAGCCTGTTTGCCGCGCATGTGGTGTCGCGCTTCTTCCCGCTGGTGCTGGTGCGCACGATGCGCCATGTCGGCGATGAGGGGCGTTCCAAATCCAAGCCACTGGCCGACCAGATCGCGTCCGGCAGTCTGTTCGTGGCCTTGCTCTGGACGCTGGCTGCACTGTTGCTGGTTGCCATTTGCGTGCCCGGCATGCCGCTGGCATGGCCATTGGCCGCCGCCGCGCTGATGTGCCTGTGGTTATGGCGCTGGTTCCAGCGCCGCTTGCAGGGCTTCACCGGCGACTGCCTGGGGGCGACACAGCAACTGTGCGAGCTGCTGTTCTACCTGGGCCTGGTGTTGGCGCCGTGATGCCGCCACGGATGGGCACCACCGACGCTGGCGCGACACCAACCTTGTGGCTGGTGCGCCATGGCCGGCCCCTGGTCGCCGCCGGCGTGTGTTACGGCGCCACCGATGTTGCAGCGGATCCGCGGCACACGGCGCAGATCGGCGCCATGCTGGCGGATCGGCTGCCGCCGGGCGCTGAAGTGCGCAGTTCGCCGCTGCAGCGGTGCCTGGTGCTGGCGCAGGCCGAATCGGCGGCCCGGTCCGATCTGGTGCTGCGCATCGAGCCGCG
>JBBRJU010000603.1:0-2145 GCA_038218895.1 Burkholderiales bacterium | reverse complement strand
GTGTCGGGTTCTTGGGCCAGCAGGCTGGCAAAGTCGGTGACCGCCGCAGGAGAAGCCGCATCGGCTGCTGTTCTGGCGGCTGCGTTGGCGGCTGCGTTGGCGGCTGTATTGGCGGCTGTATTGGCAATCGCCGTTTCAGGCTGAGCCTCAACACACCCAGGCGCAGGCCTCACCCACAGCACATGCGCCAGGCTCGGCACCCGGTGGCGGATGCGCTGCGCCTTGGCCCACAGGCCGTCTTCACCGGCATGCGCCTGGTCCCCCCAGGCGATCAGCACGCGGGCTCGGGCGGCGTTCATCAACGCAGCAAGCTTGTCGTCACTGAGCAGCGGGTTCAGCGGCTGCACGATGCCAGCGGCAGCGCCGCCCCACAAGGCCAGGTGGTACTCCAGGCAGCCGGGCAGCAACACGGCCACGGCTTCGTCGTGCTGCAGGCCGAGCTTGTGCAAGGCATTGGCCGTCTGGTGCACGCGGGCCAGCAACTGGGCGTAGGACCAACGGATCACCGGCGCTTCAGGCCCCGGGTCAGGCTCTGCAGTGGGCAAAAACGTCAGCGCCGTCTTGTCGCCAAAAGCCAGCGCCGAATTGCGAATCAACGCGTATGTGCTGCACGGCCGCACGCTCTGCGCCAGCGGTGTGGCCTCCAGCGCCAGCACATCGGCGGGGGTCTGGACGTGAAGCAGCGGGGCAAACGGAGGCACCGGCATATCCGCCGCGGCTGCCTCAGCTGCAGCAGCTGCAGCAGCTGCAACAGCTGCATCAGCTGCCGGTGGCACGAACCTGGAAGACGCGTGCTTCGCGCTCAAACCCGCTCCAGGATCAAAGCAATGCCCTGGCCGACGCCAATGCACATCGTGCACAAGGCATAGCGCCCTTGAATGCGGTGCAGCTGGTTGACAGCGGTGGTGGCCAGCCGGGCCCCGCTGGCGCCCAGCGGGTGGCCCAGCGCGATGGCGCCACCATTGGGATTGACGCGTGCGTCGTCGTCGGCAATGCCCAGTTGGCGCAGCACCGCCAGGCCCTGCGCGGCAAAGGCTTCGTTGAGCTCAATGACATCCATCTGAGCCAGCTTCAGGCCCGTCAACGCCAGCACCTTCTCAGTCGCCGGCGCGGGGCCGATGCCCATCACACGCGGCGCCACCCCCGCTGTGGCCATGCCCACCACCCTGGCCCGTGGCTGCAAGCCGTGGCGGGCGGCAGCCGCTTCGCTGGCCAGCAGCAGCGCGCAAGCGCCGTCGTTGACGCCGCTGGCGTTGCCTGCAGTGATGCTGCCTTCTGGCTTGACGATGGGTTTGAGTTTGGCCAGCGCTTCAAGTGAGGTCTCACGCGGGTGTTCGTCTTGCGTCACGACGAGCGCATCGCCCTTCTTCTGCGGGATCGTCACGGGCACGATCTCGGCATCAAAGAAGCCCGCTTTTTGCGCAGCCACTGTCTTGGTTTGCGAAGCCAGCGCCATGCGGTCTTGCGCCAGGCGTGTGATGCCAAATTCTGCGGCGACGTTTTCCGCCGTCTCAGGCATCGAATCGATGCCATATTGGCTCTTCATCAGCCGGTTGACAAAGCGCCAGCCAATCGTCGTGTCAAACACCGCGTTGTTGCGGCTGAACGCACTGTCGGCCTTGGGCATCACAAAGGGTGCACGGCTCATGCTCTCAACGCCCCCGGCAATCATCAACTCGACTTCGCCGCAGCGAATCGCACGTGCCGCACTGCCCACAGCATCCAGGCCGGACCCGCACAAGCGGTTGATGGTCGCCCCCGCCACCTCGATCGGCAGGCCTGCCAGCAAAGCAGCCATGCGCGCCACGTTGCGGTTATCTTCACCCGCCTGGTTGGCGCAGCCATATAAGACATCGGCGACCGCTGCCCAGTCGACTTTGGGGTTGCGCGACATCAAGGCGCGGATGGGGATAGCCGCCAGGTCATCCGTGCGCACACTGGACAGGCTGCCGCCATAGCGGCCGATGGGCGTACGAACAGCGTCGCAGATGAAGGCTTGATGCATGGTCTTGTCTCAGGGGTTTGAGCCTTGGGGTTGGGCTCAGCGGTTGGGCTTTCAGCTTAAGCCAAGGCTGCCCAGGGTTCGAGTCCAATCCTGGAGGAAGTAGGCTTTTGTTCGATACGGGGTTGAGCGTTGGCGTTGGC
>JBBRJU010000602.1:0-2150 GCA_038218895.1 Burkholderiales bacterium | reverse complement strand
TTCAACATGTTCCGGCTGGCCGGCATCCTGCAAGGCATCCTGGGCCGGGCGCTGCAGGGCAATGCCAGCAACCCGGCGGCACTGCAATCCGGCAAGCGCGCCAAGCCGCTGGCTGAACAGGCCTGGGCGCTGGCGCAGACGCTGTACTGCGCCTGAGGCCACTGGGCGGGCCGGGCCGCGCGCCAGGCTGGCGCCGGATCGCAGCGCAAGATCGCAGCGCCGAAATGCAGTGCCGGATAGCAGCACCAGCCAGCAGCGCCAGATAACAGCGCCAGGTGCTGCGCACATCGACCCGCGGGCCGCAGGGTCAGGCCGGCGCTGCTAGCCTTGCGTTTCTGTTTCTCCAGGAGTTGCCATGTCTGCTGCCGCCAGCGCCGTATTGAACCTTGCAGAGGTGCAGGCCCATCTGCAAGCCCAGCTGCCGCACTGGACCGTGTCGGACGGCGCCATCCGCCGGGTGGTGCGCACGGGTGGCTGGAAGGGCACGCTGATGGCTGTCAACACCATCGGCCACCTGGCCGAGGCAGCCTGGCACCACCCGGAGCTGCAGGTCAGCTATGCCAGCGTGGCCATTGCACTGAACTCCCATGACGCTGGCGGCATCACCGCCAAAGACCTGGCCCTGGCCGAGAAAATCGAATCGGTGCTGTTCTGGCAGCCCGGGGCGGCACCGGGGGCGGTGCTGGACGGCACACCCGACACCGCCGGGCACCGCTACATCGTCTACGACTGACCTGCCGGCCCGCGCGGGCCGCGCGACACGGGTGCAGCGCCGGGGCGAGCCGGGCGGCGGCCATCCCGGTGCGGACCATCGCGACGCGGGCTGCGGTTGTCGGGCCGGGCGCCGGGCGTACCGGGGACAACCGGCCCGTCAGCACGCTGGCCAGGCCGGTCGTCGCGGCGCGGGCCACGCCGGTCGTCCGGGCTGCGGGGCAGCGTTGGCGGGGTCTGCGGGGCCTGCGCGGCCTCTTGCCGGGCCTGCTCCAGCTGCGGGTTCAGCAGCTCGGCCGGCATGCCTTTCAAGGCGCAGAAATTGGCCAGCGTCAGCGTGGTGCGCTGGAAGTCGCGCAGCAGCGCCGCACGTGCCTGCCGCGCCTGCATGGCTTCGGCCTGCTGCGCCATCTCGGCACGCTGCGTCTCGCGCTGTTGGTCTCGCTGCTGGGCCTGGGCCTGCTGCTCACGCTCCCGCGTCAGCTGGCGGCGGCGGATCAGCTCGGCCTGGGCCAGCTGCTTGTGTTCGTCACTCAGTTCGCCGGAGGCCTGGCCGTCCAGGTCGAAACGGTGCGTGGCCTTGCTCAACCCGATCAGGTAGCTGGTGCTGCCAGTGTGGCGTCGGAAGAAGGCTGACAGCGTGCCTTTGCTGAACACACCCGGCACACGCGCCTGGATGTCTTGCTGGATGCGCAACTTGAACGGTCTGGCCGGCCCGCTGAACAGCGCCGGGAAGTGCTGGCGCAGCAACTCGGCTGCGGCGGCCGGATTCAGTTGCGGCGCGGCGGGGAGACCCGGGGCCGGTGTGTCGTCGGCTGCCGGGCTGGTGGTGACGGCGTGGCCGCCAGCCGCCTCGGTGTGTGCGACAGCGTCTGCGGCGTCTGCAGCGGCGTCCGGGTCGTCATCCGTAGCGGCGTCTGCGGCAGCATCCGGCACGGCATCTGCCATTACAGCTGCTGGTGCAGCCTGGTCCGCACTGTCGGATGGGGCAGGGCCAGTGGCCGCAGGCACTGCATCAGCAGCGGGGACGAAGACAGGCAGGTCGGTCGGATCTGGCATGGCGGCGCCGCAGGGCGGCTGGGCTTGAGCAATCACGCATTGTCGCCCGGCGCGCCTGCCTTGCGGCCAATGCGCTGCCTTCACTCAGGCAGTGTTGCGCCGTGCCACCCAAAATGTGGCACCTGCATCGCCGTAGCGCTCGGCATGGGCGACGTCGCGGGAGAGCGTGAAGGTGTCACCAGCCAGCAGGTGGCGGGTGTTGTCGCCCACGGTCAGCCACAGTTCGCCCTGCACCACGCGTGCGCTGACCGAGAAGCTGTGGCTGTGGCTGTCCACCACGGTGCCAGGCGCCCATTGGCGCTGCAGCACCTCGTCGAAGCCCTGGGCCAGGGCTTCGGTCTTGAATTGTTCGTAGGTGATTTGGTGCATGGTGGACTCCG
>JBBRJU010000601.1:0-2153 GCA_038218895.1 Burkholderiales bacterium | reverse complement strand
CTTCACCGCGCCCTTGGTGGCAGCGTAAGGCGCGATGCCGGGGCGGCCCAGCTCGCTCTGCACCGAGCAGATGTTGATGATCTTGCCCGCCTTGCGCGGGATCATGCGCTGCGCCACCGCCCGGCCGACGAAGAACACGCTGTCGATGTTGGTGCTGGTGATCTTGTGCCAGGCGTCGGTCGGGAATTCTGCAAACGGCCCGCGGTGCTGCATGCCGGCGTTGTTGACCAGAATGTCGATCGACCCGATGCCGGCCTCGACGGCGGCCACGCCAGCGTCGACCGCTGCCGCGTCGGTCACGTCAAAGGCGGCAGCGTCAGCGGCAATGCCCTGGGCTCGCAGGGCGGCCACCGCCTGGCCCAGCGCGTCAGTGCCGCGCGCGTTCAGCACCACCCGCGCGCCGGCCTGGCCCAGCGCCACGGCCAGCGCCAAGCCGATGCCTTTGCTGGCGCCGGTGATCAGCGCAGTGCGGCCGCTCAGGTCGAACAGGTGCATGCAGTGTCTCCGTCCCGGGGCCCGGTGGTTTCATGTCGCCCTATCATCACACCAAACAAACCCCGTACCGGGCCCCGTTCACGGAGACAAGAATGCGATTGCGCTGCATGTGCTTGGTGATCCACGCGCCCGACGACCTGCGGGTGGACGTGCAGGAGGCCGCCGACCCCGGCCCTGGCGAGGTGCTGGTGGCGGTGGGTTTCGGCGGCATCTGCGGGTCTGATCTGCACTACTTCCACCACGGCGGCTTCGGCACGGTGCGCATCCAGCGGCCGATGGTCCTGGGCCATGAAGTGGCGGGCACGGTGCGCGCGGTGGGCGCGGGTGTCACGTCGGTGCAGCCGGGCGACCGTGTGGCGGTGAACCCCAGCCGGCCGTGCGGCACGTGTGTGCACTGCCTGGAAGGCCTGCCCAACCAGTGCCTGGACATGCGCTTTTACGGCAGCGCCATGCGCGACCCGCATGTGGAAGGCGCCTTCCGCAACCTGCTGCTGTGCGACGCGGTGCAGTGCGCGCTGGTGGCCCCCGGCGTGGCGCTGCAGCATGCCGCGCTGGCCGAGCCGTTCTCGGTGGCGCTGCACGGCGTGCAGCGCGCCGGGTCGCTGCTGGGCAAGCGGGTGCTGGTGTCGGGCTGCGGGCCGATCGGCGCGCTGAGCGTGGCCGCCGCGCGCATCCATGGCGCCGCCGAGATCACGGCCGTCGACCTGACCGACGCAACCCTGGCGATCGCCCGCGCCATGGGGGCCGATGTCACCATCAACGCGGCGCAGGACACCCACTGGCTGCAGCGCTATGCCGCTGACGGTGCCACCCGCAAGGGCACGTTCGACGTGATGCTGGAATGCAGCGGCAGCGAGCGCGCGCTGTGCGCCGGCCTGGAGGCGATGCGCCCGCGCGGCGTGGTGGTGCAACTGGGGCTGGGCGGCGATGTGCGCATCCCGCAGAACATGCTGGTGGCCAAGGAGCTGAGCCTCTGCGGCAGCTTTCGCTTCCATGCCGAGTTCACGCTGGCGGTGCAGTTGATCAACAGCGGCCGCATCGACATGGCGCCGATGGTGACTGCGGCCTTCCCGCTGCGCCAAGCGCGGCAGGCGTTCGAGCTGGCCAGTGACCGCAGCCGGGCGATGAAGGTGCTGCTGGACTTTGCCGACGCCTGACGGCGGGGGCGGGCACCGATTTCAACACCAGTGCCAACACCGGTACTGGTATTGGTATTGGTATTGACATCACAGCGCCAGCATGTGCCCCAGCCGCGGGTCGCCCCGGCCTGCCAGCACCAGCGCATAGGCTGCCTGCACCGCCGGAACGCCCTGGTGCTGCTGCACCTGCAGCCAGGGCGGGTCGCTGGCGGCCACCTGGGCGCGAAAGCCGTGCCAGGCTGCCACCAGCCGCTGGCCGAACACGCCCGGGCTCCACTCGGCGCTGCGCTTCTTCACCTGCGCCGGCGCAAAGAACAGCGTGGCGCGCGGGCCGGGCAGGTTCTTGGCGCCACCCAGGTCGTTGACATGGGTGCCGCCGATCGAGCAGCTGTAGGCCAGCCGGGTGAAGCGGGTGTGCACCGCCTGGCGCAGCGGCCCGCTGCCGGCGAAATCGACATAGACACAGGGTGTGTCCGCAGGCAGCGCATCGAGCTGGTCGTAGGCCAGCACGCGGCTGTA
>JBBRJU010000600.1:0-2161 GCA_038218895.1 Burkholderiales bacterium | reverse complement strand
TGGCCGACGAGGTGTCGACCGACGCCCTGACCCAGGTGGCCAACCGCCGCGGCCTGGCCCAGGCCTTCGAGCAGGAAACCGCCCGCGTGCTGCGCGACGGCGCCGACCAAGCGCCGCTGGCGGTGGGCCTGATCGACATCGACAACTTCAAGAAGCTCAACGACAGCCTGGGCCATGCCGCAGGTGATGTGGCGCTGCAGAGCCTGGCCGCGCGGGTCAAGGAATGGCTGCGGCCGGTGGACCACATCGCCCGCTTCGGCGGCGAAGAGTTTGTGCTGCTGCTGCCCGGCACGCCGTTGGCCGAGGCGCAGCAGGTGCTGACGCGGCTGCAGCGCCGGCTGAGCGCCAGCCTGTTCATGCACGAGGGGCAGGAGGTGTTCGTCACCTTCTCGGCCGGGGTGACGGCCTGGCGGCCGGGCGAGGCGGTGGACGCCGCGCTGGCCCGCGCCGACGAGGGCCTCTATGAAGCCAAGCGCACTGGCAAGAACCGCAGCTGCATGGTCTGAGAGCGTACCCGGCTGGATACGCGGCAGGTACCCGGCTGGATACGCGGCAGGTGCCCGGCTTGATGCCGGGCAGGCCGGGCGTCAGCCGGTTGTGGTGAGATGGCTGCTGGAGCACTCCCCGCATGCCGCAACCTGACCCACCAACCCTGGCCACGCCCGCCTCCACACCCGCCTCCACGCCTGCCACGGCAACCGCCACCGCGCCCGCGCCTTCGCTCGCGCCCGACGCTTTCCCGCCTGCACCCGTTCCGGCAGCCATTCCGGCCGATCTGGACGCAGGCCTGGGCCGCCACCAGTTGCAGAGCCTGACGCTGGCGCCGGTGCGCGACGTGGGGGTGCGGCCGCTGTACGTGGTGGACGCGGCCACCGACGTGGTGTCGGTGGTACGGCTGTTCCGTGCCGAGCGCACCACCCAGGTGCTGGTGCGCGCCGCCGGCTTGCCGCAGCCCGGGCCGGGCATCTTCACCACCTCGGGTCTGCAGCGTGCCATCCTGGACGGCCGGCCGCTGCAGCACTTGCCGGTGGGCACGCTGGCCAGCCAGCCGCTGGTGACGGTGGGGCTGGACACTCCGGTCTACGACGCCCTGGCGCTGATGATCCGCCACCGCGTGCAGCGCCTGGTGGTGCTGCACGGCGCCGACGGCCAGCTGCCGGCCGCGCCCACCGAGGCCGACGTGGCCGGCGTGCTGGAGCAGCTGGATGTGCTGAGCTTCCTGTCCAACCACCGCTACCTGGTCACCCGGCAGATCCTCGCCGCCCCCGACCTGGCCGCCCTGGAGGCGGCCGCCACCCAGATCACCCGGGTGATCGGGCTGATGCATGGCAGCGGCACCCGGGTGGCGCTGATCGCAAGGCTGGTGCAGGCGCTGAATGCGCGGCTGTTCGAGCGTGCCTGGCAGCTGGTGGCGCCAGCCGACCTGGTGGCCAACAGCTGCCTGTTCGTGATGGGCAGCGAGGGCCGTGGCGAGCAATTGCTGAAGACCGACCAGGACAACGGCCTGGTGCTGCGCGACGGCTACCTGCCGCCGGCCGACCTGGACGCGATCTGCAAGCGCTTCTCTCTGGCGCTGGTGGGCTTCGGCTACCCGCCGTGCCCCGGCCGCATCATGCTGAGCAACCCCGACTGGCGCCACAGTGCCAGCCACTTTGCCCAGGTGGCGCGGCGCTGGCTGCTGCTGCCCACGCCCGACAGCCTGGTGGCGCTGGCGATCTTCCTGGACGCGCATGCGGTGTGTGGCGACCCCAGCCTGCTGGCCCAGGTGCGCAATGCGGTGTGGGCGCTGGTGGCCGACAACAACGTCTTGCTGGCCCGCTTTGCCGCCGTGGTGAATGCCTTTGACGGTGCGGGCGACGCCGCCCGGCCCAGCTGGTGGACGCGCCTGCTGCATGCCGGCGCTGCACCGCCCGCTGCGGCACTGGATCTGAAGAAGGCCGGGCTGTTCCCCCTGGTGCACGGGGTGCGCGCGCTGGCCCTGGCCGAGCATGTGCAGGCCACCGGCACCGCCGAGCGGGTGGCCGCCCTGGTGGCCGCCGGCAAGATGCCGCCGGTGCTGGCTGCTGAAGTGGTGGACGCGCTGCACGTCCTCATGCGCTTGAAACTGGACGCGGGCCTGGCCGCGATGGCGGCGATGGCGGCCGGGCAGGCCAGTCAGGCC
>JBBRJU010000599.1:0-2168 GCA_038218895.1 Burkholderiales bacterium | reverse complement strand
CACCAGACCGGCGCCCAGGCCCGATGCCACCGGGCCCACTGCGGCGGCACCCAGCGCCATCAGCACACGCGCAGCGACCACGCCGCCGTAGGTCGGCGCCATCGCACTGAGCAGGCAGCCGGTGGCCATCACGGTCAGCCCGCACAGCAGCAGCGTGCGCCGCGGCAGGCTGCCGGCCGCGACCTGCAGCAGCGGTGCGGCCAGCGCAAAGGTCAGCGCGAACACCGTGATCAGCACGGCCACATCCGGCTTGGTCACTTGCAGGTCGCCGGCCATGTTGTTGATCAGGCCGACCACTGAAATCGACGATGTGCCCATCACGAAATAGGCCATCGACAGGGCCCACAAGCCGAGGGCGGTGTGTCCGGGTGTGGCCGCAAGGCGCGTCATCGTGCCGAGCATCGTAGTCGAAGCGCTCTGGCCATCCGGTATCGACCACATCGCCTGGCAGCGGGTGAAGCCAGCCTGCGTACGATGCGTGCGATGACGCCTCGACGAAGCCACACCGTGCGCCGCGCCCAGCGGGCTGCGGGGGCGCGCGCCGTCGCACCGGCGCTGCCTGGCATCGCCACCTGGGGGCTGGTCACCGGCATGGCGATGGTCAAGGTCGGGCTCGATCTGGCGCCGGCACTCGGCATGACCTTCATCGTCTACTCGGGCACGTCGCAACTGGCGGTACTGCCGATGCTCGGCGGCAGCGCCGGGCTGCTGGCCATGACCGCCGCCGCCGCCGTGGCCAACCTGCGCTTCGTGGTCTACAGCGCGGTGCTGGCGCGCCACCTGCGCCGGGTGCCGCTGGCGCTGCGCATCGGAACGGGTTTCTGGACCATCGACGCGCCGCTGGCTGCGCTGATGCAGCGCCAGCAGGCCGGCCCGCTGGTGCAGCGCGTGGCCTTCCTGAACGGTGCCAACGCCATCGTGGCGCTGACCTGGTGTGCCAGTTCGGTGGTCGGCATTGCGCTGGCGGCGGTGTTGCCGCTGGGGCCGGAGGTCGCCTACCTCGGCCTGCTGGCCTTGCTCGCGCTGGCCGTGCCGCTGCTGCAGGGTCGGCCGGCCTGGGCTGCCGCCGGCGCCAGTGTCGCGGTGGCGCTGGTCGGTGCCGACTGGCCGCACCGTCTGGGCACCTTCGCCGCTGTGCTGGCCGGCGTGGCTGCAGCCCTCTGGGTAGGACGGTCAGCACGGCGACCACTCCGCTAGACCCGATTCCAGCCGCAACAAGGCACAGCATGACCGAAACCCCTGCAGCGATCTGGACCCTGATCGCCTTGCTGACCCTGGTCACGCTGCTTGCGCGCAACCTGTTCCTGTTGCTGCCGTCAGCGTGGCAGCCGCGCGGGCGGGTTGCCGAAGCGCTGCGCTACGCACCGCTGGCGGCGCTGCTGGCGATCACCGTGCCCGAGATCGTGCGCGACGTGCGCGGACTGCCGCTTGCACCCACCTTGCTGGCGGACCCGCGGCTGGCAGCCGCGATGGTGCTGACCGGGGTGCTGCTGCTCTCGCGCCGGTCACTGCTGGCATTGGTGTCGGGCAGCACCACATTTCTTCTGCTGGTGCTGCTGCGCCCTTGACCCCCCAGACCTGCCGCTGCGCGTCCGGCCCCCCGAGGTCAACAAGGGCTGGACTTGCACATCACTGCGTTGAACAACGGCGTGGCGGTGAGCTGCGTCAACCAGCGTTGCAGGTGCGGGAGTGGGGCGCCTTCAAACCAGGCCTTGTCGCAAGCCGCAAACTGGCGCACAAACGGCAGCAGCGCCATGTCGGCCAACGCGCATGTGTCACGCAGCAAATAACGGCGCTCTGTCAGCCGTGCATTCATGGGCTTCAACAGCAAGGCCACGGCTGCATCCCGGTCGTCGCACGCCGATCGCCCAGGGTGGCGTGCGGCGTATTTGTAGCCGTCCAGCAGCGCTTTGAAGGGACCGTCGTTGAGCCTGAGCCAGGCGTGCACTTCATCCGCCTCCTCGGCACGCAGCCACCCTTGCGGGTCATGGATGTCGAGCGCCCAGCGCATGATGTCCAGGCTTTCTTCCAGCACCGTGCCATTGGGCAACTGCAACACCGGCACCGTGGCCTTGGGTGACGCCGCGATGAGTGCTGCAGGTTTGTCCCGCAGGCGCACCTCGTGCAGCACCACCGCCGTGCCAGACACCTTGATCGCCAACCGCGCC
>JBBRJU010000598.1:0-2170 GCA_038218895.1 Burkholderiales bacterium | reverse complement strand
CCCAGCTGGCGCTGCACGACCGACAGCAAGACCATCAGCAGCAGGCCGACCATGCACAGCGCGCCTAGCGTCGCTGCGCCGTCGAACAAGCCGTTGAGGCAGCGGCGCGCCAGGTTGGTCGGCACTGTGTGCAGGGCGCCTGCCATCACATCTTGGTGTAGCTGTCCACCACGGCCTTGCCCTCGGGGCCGGCCTTCTCCAGCCATTCCTTGAGCATGATGTCGCCGACCTTCTTCATGTCGGCCTTGAGCTGCGGCGATGGCGCGACGATGGTCATGCCGTTTTTCTTCAGCAGGTCCAGGTACTCGGTGTTCTTGGCCTCGCTGGTGGCCCAGCCGCGGGTCTCGGCATCGGCGCCGGCTTTCAGCAGGCCGGCCTTGGTGCCGGCGTCCAGGGCGTCGAAGGCAGCCTTGTTGACGATGACCGCGTTCTTCGGCAACCAGGCCTGGGTGTCCATGTAGAACTTCAGGTGCTCGTAGGTCTTGGTGTCATAACCGGTGGCACCGCTGGACATGTAGCTTTCGACCACGCCGGTGGCCATGGCCTGGCTCAGCTCGGCGGCCTGCACGGTGACTGGTTGGGCGCCCACCAGCTCGGCGATGCGGCCGGTGCTGGGGCTGTAGGCGCGCCACTTCACACCCTTCAGGTCGGCCGCACTGTTGATCGGCTTCTTGGCGAAGATGCCCTGCGGCGGCCAGGCCACCGCATACAGCAGCTGCATGCCCTGCTCGCCCAGCTTCTTCTCGAGCAGCGGCTTCTGCACCTTGTAGAGCTTGGCGGCCTCGGCATAGCTGTCGGCCAGGAAGGGCAGGCCGTCGGCGGCATAGATCGGCCATTCATTGCTGAAGTTGGCCAGCAGGATTTCACCGATCTGCGCCTGGCCGCCCTGCACCGCACGCTTGATCTCGGGCGCTTTGAACAGCGATGCATTGGCATGCACCGTGATCTTGAGCTTGCCGGCGGTGGCCTTGTCGACATCGGCGGCGAACTGCACCAGGTTTTCGGTGTGGAAGTTGCTGGGGCTGTAGGCGGCGGGCAGGTCCCACCTGGTCTGGGCCTGGGCGGCGCTGGCAAGCAGGCTGCCCAGGCAGGCCAGCGCGAGCAAATGGCCGCGAAACGGGTGGCTGAGGGGGCGACGGAAGGACAGCATGCGGGCTCCAGTGTTGGGTGGGCGGTGGGGGCAGAGCATATCGGCATCGCACTTGCACGCGCCATGCCAGGCGCCAAAGAACCTGGCCGGGGATACTGCGCCCATGCAGCACGCCGAGCCAGTCTGATGGCCACCACCACCGCTTCCCGTTGGCAAATCTGGATCGACCGCGGCGGTACCTTCACCGACATCGTCGGCCGCCGGCCCGACGGCAGCCTGGTCACTGTCAAGCTGCTGTCCGAGAACCCCGAGCACTACGCCGACGCCGCAGTGGAAGGCATCCGCCGCCTGCTGGGCCTGGCCGCCGGCGAGGCCATCACGCCTGACCGGGTGGAGAGCGTGAAGATGGGCACCACCGTGGCCACCAACGCCCTGCTCGAGCGCAAGGGCGACCGCACCGCGCTGGTGATCACCCGCGGCTTCGGTGATGCGCTGCGCATCGCCTACCAAAACCGCCCGCGGCTGTTCGACCGCCACATCGTGCTGCCCGAGCTGCTGTATGAATCGGTGGTGGAAGCCGCCGAGCGGCTGGACGTACAAGGCCAGGTGCTGCAGCCGCTGGACGCCGCCGCGCTGCGCGCCGCGCTGCAACCGGTGTTCGATGCCGGCGTGCGCGCCTGCGCCGTGGTCTTCCTGCATGGCTGGCGCAACCCGGCGCATGAACTGGCGGCGGCGGCCGTGGCACGCGCCATCGGCTTTGCCCAGGTGAGCGTGTCGCACCAGGTCAGCCCGCTGATCAAGCTGGTGCCGCGCGGCGACACCACCGTGGTCGACGCCTACCTCAGCCCGATCCTGCAGCGCTATGTCGACCGCGTGGCCAGCCAGATGCCGGGCGTGCCGCTGTACTTCATACAGAGCTCGGGCGGCCTGACCGAGGCCCACCGCTTCCAGGGCAAGGACGCCATCCTGTCGGGCCCGGCCGGCGGCATCGTCGGCATGGTGCGCACCGCGGAAATGTCTGCACCCGATCTTGCGGGTACGCAAGATCACCCGCCGGGCGGATCGCGGGCCGGCTTGGGG
>JBBRJU010000597.1:0-2176 GCA_038218895.1 Burkholderiales bacterium | reverse complement strand
TCATCGGGCCGCTTTTGGGTGGCTTGGTTGCCGGCGCCTGGGGCTGGCGGATGGCGCTGGCCACCGTGGCGGCTTTCAGTGCGCTTAGCCTGGCCTACGTGGTGTGGCTGCTGCCTGAAACTCTGCTGCAGCGCAATCCTGCAGCCACCCAGCTGGGCCCGCTGTTGCGGCGCTGGGGGCAGATCGGGCGCCACCGCAGCTTTGTGGCCTGGACGTTGTTGATCAGCTGCAGCTACGGCGCGCTGTTCACGATCCTGGCGGGGTCATCGTTCATCTTCATCGATGTGCTCGGGCTCAGCCCGGGCTGGTACGGGCTGAGCATGGCCATGGCCTCGGCGAGTTACCTGCTGGGCACCTTCTTTTGCCGCCATTGGCTGCAAAAGTACGGCATCAAAGGCGCCGTGGCGCGCGGCGCAGGCTTCACGCTGCTGGGTGGGCTGGGCACTTTGGTGCTGGCGCTGATCGGCTGGCAGTCGGTGTGGGCCGTGCTGCTGCCGCAATGTCTCTTTGCTTTTGGCCACGGCATTCATCAGCCCTGTGGGCAGGCCGGCGCAGTGGGGCCTTTTCCCCGCAGTGCAGGCGCCGCATCGGCCTTGGCCGGATTCATCTTGTCTGTGGTCGCCTTCGGTATCGGCCTGTGGCTGGGCCGCTATCTTGACGGTGGCCTGATGCCCTACGCCATGAGCTTGTGCTTCTGGGCTGCTTGCACCAGCTTGGTGGCCTGGACACTGGTGCAATGGCAGACCGACTAGAGTTTTTCGGCCGACAACCCATTTCATCGTCCTGGAGGTGCGTGTGACCGAGCCTGGCTTCAGGCCCGGGGTGTTGGGCTTGTGTCTGGCCGGGCCCACGGCCTGTGGCAAAACGGCAGTGGCTTTGGCACTGGCGCAGCAGATCCCGCTTGAAATCATCAGTGTCGACTCGGCCCTGGTCTATCGCGGCATGGACATCGGCACCGCCAAACCAGAGGCTGCTGAAAGAGCCGCCGTGCCCCACCACTTGATCGACATCTGTGACCCTGTCGAACCCTACTCTGCAGCCCGCTTCGCGACCCAGGCCCGGCAACTGGCGGCGCAAATCCGCAGCCGTGGCAAGTTGCCGCTGCTGGTGGGCGGCACGATGCTCTACTTCAAGGCCCTGCGCGAAGGCCTCAGCGACATGCCAGGTGCTGACCTGGCCACGCGCCGACAAATCGATCAGGAAGCGGCACAACGTGGCTGGCCTGCGCTGCACGCCGAGCTGGCTTTGGTAGACCCCAGCACCGCAGCCCGCTTGGCAAGCGCAGACGCGCAACGCATCCAGCGGGCGCTGGAGGTCTGGCGCCTGAGTGGCCAAACCCTCAGCACCTGGCACCAAATTGCACCTGCAGACGCACCAGCGGCGGGCGCCTGGCCGCTGTTGTCGCTGGAGCCTGTCTCGCGCGCCTGGCTGCATGCGCGCGTTGCGCAGCGCTGGCAGCAGATGATGGACCAAGGTTTTTTGGATGAGGTGATCAGACTGCGCAGCAGGCCCGATCTGCATGCTGCATTGCCAGCCCTGCGCAGCGTGGGCTACCGACAGGCATGGCAAGCGCTTGAGGCCGTGGTGCAGCAGGGCGGCGATCCGGGCCTGTTGCGCTTGCAGCCTGCCTGGCAACAGGCGGCCATCGCGGCCACCCGCCAATTGGCCAAGAGGCAGCTGACCTGGTTGCGTTCAGTGGCCGATCGCCACATCGTGCCTGGAGACGCCGAGCGTGTGACGCAAGACTGCTTGCTCTGGGCACAAAGAAGCTGGAACCCGACCGGATGGGCGCCTTGACGCAAGGTAACTTTGTGCAACGCGTCATCGTCACACTGGCACAGATCATCAGGCGGGCCTCGTTCTTGCATCCCTTTGTACTGCGCCTTGTGGCGCAAGCGGGTCGGTCTGACAGCTGGGTCTTGTTTGGCCCGGCTGGATTTGCAAATCAACCGCGAGCGCACACTTGCTTGGGGGGTGGCTTAAGGGAACGCCCCGGGACGAGTTGGCTGACTATCGCGATATAGTCCGGCGCGCTGGGCAGATCAGCCCGGAACGGCAAAATGAGATCCAAGTGGCAACCTATCCGCCGCTCGGACAGTGGGTTTGGTGGCACATTCAGCCAGAGCCACAGGTCGTATGAATTCAGCAGCAGTGCTTGACACGAAACATGTGCAGC
>JBBRJU010000596.1:0-2184 GCA_038218895.1 Burkholderiales bacterium | reverse complement strand
TGATCGACGCTGCGGCGTTGGCGCGCATGAAGCCTGGCGCCATGCTGCTCAACACCAGCCGCGGTGCGATGGTCGACACGGTGGCGGTGATCGCAGCGCTGAAAAGTGGCGAGCTGGGCAGCCTGGGCCTGGACGTTTACGAAGAAGAAGCCGACCTCTTCTTTCGAGACTTGTCGGCGCAGGTGTTACAGGACGACATCTTCGCCCGGCTGCTGACCTTTCCGAACGTGTTGATCACGGGTCACCAGGCTTTTTTCACCACCGACGCGATGGCGGCCATCGCGTCGATCACGCTGGCCAACATCGATGCCTTCGAAGACCAGGGTCAACCGCTGCATGCGGTGTCGGTGGAGCGGGTGGTCTGAAGCCAAACTGCAGCGGGCTCAGGCCACGGGTTCAGGCAACGAGCCCTGCAACGAACCCAAGCGCGGCCCCCGCTTGCGGGTTAGGGCGTTGCCTCAGCGGCCCCTGACCTCACCTTCACGCCGCGGGTCGGCGCCACCCGACCAACCCTGAGGCGTGCGTTGGATGCCTTGCAGGCCGCTGGTCAACTCGGTCTCGCGCACAGTGTGGCCACGGGCTTGCAGGGCTTGCACGGTGGCGGCCGGAAACCGTCCTGCTTCCAGCACGGTCGGGCCATTGAAGCTGCCGAAGTTGGGCAGCGAGATCGCAGTCTGCAAGTCCAGTCCCCATTGCAGGCTGGCAGTCAGGGTCTTGGCGGTGAAGTGGATGATGGCCGGCCCGCCCGGTGAACCCAGGCTCATCAGCAAGCGACCTGGATGGCCGTCAGAGCCCTCACGGCTTTCTCGGCGATCAAACACCAGCGTTGGGCTCATGCTGGAGCGTGGCCGCTTGCCGGCCTGCACCTGGTTGGCCACCGGCCGGCCCTGGGCGTCTGTGGGCCGCAGGCTGAAGTCGGTCATCTGGTTGTTCAGCAAGTAGCCACCCGCCAGACCGGTGCCGCCGTCGGCCATCAGACGGGCGCCAAAAGCAGCTTCGATGGTGCTGGTCATCGCCACCGCGCGGCCCTGGGCATCGACCACACTGATGTGACTGGTGCCGGACTCAGGTTGTTCGGGCATCGGTGCAAAAGGCCAAGCAACAGGGGCGCCAGGAGCGCGAGGAGCGCCCGGGAAGACGGAGACGCCGGACAAGCGCTGCAAGCTGGGCCCAGGCGTGGCAGGCAGGTCGGCAGCAGGTCCAATGGCCAGGGCGCTGGGCTGCCCGGCCGTGGCGGTACCCATGCTGCGCGGCCCGATCAGGGTGGCGCGTTGGCGCAGGTAGCTGTCTTGCAGCAGGCTGCGCCAGTCACCCGCCGGTGCTGGCACGAAGTCCGGGTCGGCAATGAAGCTGGCGCGGTCGGCATAAGCCAGGCGGGCAGCTTCGGTGTAGACGTGCAGCCAATGCGGTGTCAAGCGCTCGCCAGCGGGCAAGGCCGGGCGCAGACCGGCCGCTGACGGCTGTGGCGGCTGCGGCGGCTGCTGCATTGCCGAAAAAGCGGCCACCGACAAAGCTTCTTGGCTGCGCTCCAGCAAACCCAGAATCTGCATCAACGTGAGCTGGCCAGAAGACGGTGGCCCCATGCCGCAGACGCGGTAATGCTGCAGCCAATTGACACACAGCGGCGTACGCTGGCGCGGTTGGTAGGCGGCCAGGTCTGCGCTGCTGACGCCACCGGGCAACGCATGGCCCAGCACCCGGGCGCTCAAGTCTGCAGCCACCGGCCCCGCATAAAAACCTGCGCTGCCTTGGTTGGCAATGCTGCGCAACACGGCAGCCAGCGCAGGGTTGCGCAAGCGGTGACCCACGGGGTGGGGCTGCCCATCAGCGCGATAAAAATAGCGCCCGGCCAGCAGATCGCGGCGCAGGGCCTGCTCAGCTGCCAGTTGTGTGTGCAGCCGTGGGCTGATCAAGAAGCCTTCTTCAGCCAGCCGGATCGCAGGCGTAAACAGTTGCGCCCAAGGCAGCACGCCGTAGGCGCGGTGCGCCGCTTCAAGCATCTTCACCAGGCCTGGCGTGGCGACAGCGCGGCCGCCCAGCATCGCTTGCGCAAAGGGCGGCGCTGCACCCGCACTGTCCAGGAACCAGGCTGGATGCGCAATTGCAGGGGCCGTCTCGCGGCCGTCCCAGGCGGCCACTGCAGCACCGTCCCAGTGCATCAGAAAGGCGCCGCCGCCAATGCCA
>JBBRJU010000595.1:0-2191 GCA_038218895.1 Burkholderiales bacterium | reverse complement strand
GCACATCACATGGCTCAGGATCATGTGGTCGGGCAGGCCCACGTCGCGCGCCAGCGGCAGGTAGACATGCAGCAGGTGCTCGGCCTGGGCCAGCTGGTGGGCTTCATAGACCACGCCGGCGTACAGCACGCCGGCCCAGGCATTGCCGTGGGTGGGCTGCCAGGCCGCCCCGCCCAGGCTGCCGCCCAGGGCCGCCCCCGAATCCGCCCCTAGCCCCGCCCCCAGTGCCGCACGCGGTGCTGCGGCCATGCCCAGCGCCAGCCGGAAGCGGGCGGTGGCCTGGCGCAGCCGGCCTTGCTGCAGGTCGAGCAGGCCTTCCACCGATTCGGTGTACATGCGGTTGAAGCCGTGGCTGTGCAGATCATGGGCCTGCTGGCCGCGGCGGGCGGTGTCCAGCAGGCGCTGGGCCTGTTCACGCTCGCCCAGCACGCCCATCACATGGGCCATGGCGTTGCACAGCACGCTGTCGGCAAAAGGCTGGCCGGTGGGCACCCGGGCCAGGGCCTCGCGGCCCAGATCGGCAGCGTCTTCCACCCGGTCCATCATCGCCAGCAGCATCGGCTGCAGGGCGTTGACATGGGCGCGCACCGCCGCATCGGCACTGGTGGCGCAGCCCGACTGGTGCAGCTGTTCCATCGCCGCCCAGGGCCCGCGGGTGAGGTTGCTGGCCCACAGCGACACCACCTGCAGCATCGGCCGGTCGGCCAGGGCTGCATCGGGCATGGCGGCAAACCAGCGTGCCAGCAGGCGCATGCGGCCCTGCTCCAGGAAGCCCATCGCATGGCCGGCCAGCAGGTGGATGGCATGGGGCAGGTCACCACCTTCGATCGCATGGTCGATGGCCGGCACCGGCCGGCCCTGGCCCTCGTACCAGCCCGACGCGGCCAGGTGCAGGCGCGCCAGGGCGTCGGGTTGCTCGCGCACCAGCTGGGCACGCAGGAAGTCGGCAAACAGGCTGTGGTAGCGCCATTCGCGCGCGGCGGGCACCGTGCCGGCGGCGCCCGCCACCTGGCTGATCGGGGTGATGAACAGGTTGGCCGCGTCCAGCTGGGCCAGCAGGCGTGCGGCATCGCTGCGCGGGGTCAGTGCCTGGCACAGCGGCGCATTGAACTGCCGCAGGATACTGGTGCGCAGCAAAAAATCACGCACCTCGGGGCTCTGACGGGCCAGCACATCTTCAGCCAGAAAATCGGCCACCGCCCGGTTGCTGTCGGAGAACTGGGCGATGAAGTCGGCCACGCTGCCCTGGCGGGCGATCACCGCGTCCAGCGCCATCGATGCCAGCCACAGCGCCGCCACCCAGCCTTCGGTCTTGCGGTGCAGCGGGTCGACCTGGGCGGCCCAGTCGGTGCCCGCGCCGACCGGGCCTGACCAGCGCAGCGCCAGGAACTGCCGGGTCTCGTCGCGCGAGAAGCGCAGCAGCTCGGTGTCGATTTCCAGCAGCTGCCCTGCCATGCGCAGCCGGCCCAGGCCCAGGTCGGGCAGGCTGCGCGAGCCCAGCACCAGTTGGCCGCGGCGCGGCAGCTGGTCGATGATCTCGCGCACCAGGCCCAGCACGGCGGGCTCGGTGATCAATTCAAAGTCATCGAGGAACAGCGCAAACGGCGCACCGTGGCGGGCCAGCGCATCCACCACCGCCAGCGGTGTCGCCGGGCCCAGGCCAGGCAAGGCTGCCGGTGCGCCGGACTGGCCGATGATCTGCGCCACTGCCAACTGCAGGCAGGCCAGAAAGCGCGGCACGTCGTTGTCGGTGCGCTCCAGCGTCAGCCAGGCGGTGGCCACGCCGTCGGCGGCCAGCTGCGCACGCGCCTGCACCATGGCCGTGGTCTTGCCGAAGCCTGCCGGCGCCCGCACCAGCAGCAACTTGACGCCGCCCGCCTCGGCCATGCGCCGCACCACGGCATGGCGCAGCACCTGGCGCGCCTGCGACTGGGGCGGGCTGAGCTTGCTCGACAGGGGCCCGGCCATGGGGCCGGGTGCAGGCAGGGCTGGCATCACTGCGGATTCTGGCCCAGGCCCAGGGCCCGGCCCGGCACAATCGGGACACCATGTCCGATGCCTCCCCCGCCAGTTCCGACCCCGCCGCCGCCGTCCCGCAAAACCTGACCGGCGACGTGCCTGCCAGCTTGCTGGACAGTGCGCCAGGCGGCACCCCAGGCAGCGCCCAAGGCAGAACCCCCGACAGCGCCCC
>JBBRJU010000594.1:0-2192 GCA_038218895.1 Burkholderiales bacterium | reverse complement strand
GGGCAGAGGGGGGATCAGAAACATCGGTGGGCGCAACCTCTCGGAAGTGGAATTTGCGGTGGGTGTGAGGTCACACGTCTGGATGCAACTGGGCCACGATGCTGGCCACCGCCGCGCCCAAGGCCGGCAGCCGCCAGGTGGTCGCGCAGCGCTCGTCTGGCGCATAGCGCCGGCCCAGGCTGGTGAGCACGGCAACGATGTAGTGCAGCCCGCCGTGGTTGACGATACCGGCGTCAGACGCGTAGTTGTCGGTGGTGCCTGTCTTGTGGGCAAAGGCCGGCGCATCAGGCCCACCCGGCACCCAACCCGGAGTGCCACGCAAGCTGCCGCTGGACAGCACTTCGTCGAGTTGCTGGCGCCGCAACAGGGCATGCAGATGGGCGCGGCTGCCGGGGCTGAGCCCAGGCGTGTCGGGCGGCAGCCAGAGTGCGGGCGGTGCCGCTTCGTCGATCAGCCACAACAGCCGCACCGTGTCCCACGCCGTCATGTGGATCTGGCCGACCCCGGCGCCTTCGGCGTTGCGCCAGCCGCCACCGGGCTGCGTGCGGTTGATCTGCAGGGTGGGCAAGCCCCAGGCCACGAACTGGCGGTTGAGCCGGTTGTCTGTGGCCGGGCTCAGCCAGCCCAGGCGGTGCAGCAGCGCCACGCAGGTGTCGGTGGCATCGTTGTCGCTGACCGTGATCATCGGCTCCAAAACCTCGGGCCAGCCACACAGGCCTTCGTCGACCGCCAAGGCCAGGCCCACCGCCACCATCAGCTTGAGCAGCGAGGCCGGGTAGGGGGCAACAAAACGTGGGCCATGGGCCTGCCCTGGGCCAGACAGAGGCTGCCAAGAGAGTTTGTCCCAATCTGCCCCTGGCAGCCAGGCGATCGACTGGCCTGCGGAGTCTTGCGGGTCGGCATCAAAACGCAGATTCTGAACCGCGCCCAAGTTGGGCCCGAAGTCGGCCACCCAGCCTTGCGGGTGCTCGCGCGAGAACAGCACATTGGCACCCGAAGGCCGCGATCCTGGTGCGAAAACCAGCACCGCCAAGTCAATGCTGGGCCCGGACTTCAAGCCGCTTATTGGCTCAGCTGGCTGCCAAGGATCGACCGTTTGTTGGAAGTGCAGTTCGTTCACGGCGCTCAGCAGCGCTTGGGGCAAGCTCATGAGGCAAGACCCTCAAGGTCGGCGGCCGTCAAACACTGCACGACAAAATGGGTCGATCGCATGCTGCTACAAGGTCTAAGTTGATATCGTCTGCGATATTATCGAGAGATGCGGCAGATGCGGCGCGTCGTCTTGGACACGGATGTGGTTGTGGCTGCACTGCGCAGTCCGCAAGGCGCATCCGCCGAGTTGTTGCGGCGGGTCCATTCGCAGCAACTGCTGCTGCTGGCCAGTGTGGCACTCTTTGCCGAGTATGAAGCGGTGTTGACCCGTCCCAATCAGCTACAGGCGACAGGGCTCAGCGCAGACACCACACGGCAATTGCTGGACGAATTGGCCGCCAAGGTCTGGCGCGTGGAGGGTTGGTTCAGCTGGCGCCCCCAACTGCGAGACCCCGCGGATGAGATGGTGCTGGAAGCGGCGGTGAATGGCGGTGCCGAGGCGTTGATCACCTTCAACCAGCGAGATTTTGGCAATGCGCCGGCGCGATTTGGCATCGAATTGACCACGCCTGCAATGTTTTTGAGGAGTTTGATGCGATGACCACCTTGACCACCTATGCGTTGCGTTTGCCCAAGTCCACTAAGGCCGCGGCCGAAGAACTCAGCAAAGCCGACGGCACCAGTCTGAACCAGTTCATCGCCACAGCGGTGGCAGAAAAGATTGCTGTGATGAAGACGGCCGCCTATTTTGACGAGCGGGCCAGCCGTGCTGCCACACGCCAGGGGCAACCCAGCGTGCTGTTGCAAGCCTTGTCGCGGCAGGGGGGCGAAGCGCCGCGGGCGGGTGACGAATGGCCCGTCCAGCCCGTTGCAGAGCCTGAACCTGAAGATTTTGCACGCGAAGCACCGCAAGGGTTTGCAGAAGTGCGCCTTTTTTCTGCTCGTGGGCGGTAGCTTCTTCTGGGGTTACTTCGTTTGGCAGATGCATCGCGCCGAAGCGTGCTTGTTCTCGTGACAATCGCAGCTTGTTTTCGCACCTTGCCGTCGAGCTTTCGCCATGCCGGATTGACGACCTGTACGGTATCAGGAAGCGGCTGTGT
>JBBRJU010000593.1:0-2207 GCA_038218895.1 Burkholderiales bacterium | reverse complement strand
CTGGCTGCAGCCGTCGGACCGGCTGACGGTCATCGACCACAGCAGCCTGATCCCGTCGGCTTCGCTGCCGACCTTCGATTCCGGGCACATCGAGTCCTACATCCACCACATCCCGAACCTGTCGGAACGTTTTTTCTACCTCAACGACGACGTCTTCTTCGGCGCGCCGGTGAAGCTGGACGACTGGTTCTGGGACGGTGGCGTGTACGCCGCATGGTCGGACGAGCCCGAGGTGGAAGATGGCCCGCTGCGCCGCGATGCCGATTCGATGGACAACGCCAGCCGGCTGTCCAGGCAGTGGCTCAGCCAGGCGTTTGCCACGCCGCCGCCCAGCGACCTGCCGGCGCTGCCGGCGCTGCCGGTGCTGCCGGTGCTGCCGCGTGTCGTGCCCTACGAACACACCTTCAGCACCTTTGCGCATTCACCGCGGCCGATGCGGCGATCGGTGCTGTTTTACCTGGAGCAGCTGGCACCGGAGATGTTTGCCGACGTGCGCTCCACCGTGTTCCGCACCTGGGACAAGCCGACCATCGTGGCCGACTTCGTGATCCGCTGGGCGCTGGCGCACGGGCTGGCACGCATCCGCGCGCACACACACTTGCATGTGCAGACGGGCGGCGGCGATGTCGCCTACCAGCTCGATCTGCTGAGTTCGTTGGTCGGCTCGGTCGATTTTTTCTGCATCAACGACACCACCGACGACGCCGACCCGAGCGACCCCCGGCTGGCGCAGGTGCGGGCATCGCTGGAGGCGCTGTTTCCCCGGCCTTCGCGGTACGAGCGACCCACGTCGACAGAGCAGGCCCGCATCGCCGTGTGAACACCAGGCAGCTGACCGCAATCCGCCATCGCATCTGGCGCCCCATCAGCGGCAATGCCAGGCCCTTCTCCCCCCACGACAGAGTCTGGAGACACACGGATCGCAGAGCCTGGTTGCAGGTTGCAGGTGGGGCTCTCCCTGCCTCTGGTGGCGTCCAGGCCGGTTGTAGGCGCAGGGTGCCACCGCCTGCGCGCTGACCGGCTGATCGCCGGGCTGCTGTGCGCCCGCTCTGGCCGGATGTGCGTTCCCGCGGGAAGATCTGCGCGTCGCTCGAACCCGCTCGGCACTGCCTGCAACAAGCTTGGCGGCCGGCGCGGGGCTGGTGTCGGGTGGGTGTCCGGTGGGTGTCGGGTGGGTGTCGAGTTGGCATCGAGTCGGCGCCAGCGCCCTTAAGATGGTGTCAACGCCAACTGACACACTGCCTGCAAACCACCATGACCACCCACGCCCAAGCCATCGTCTTTGAGGCACCGCAGACCCTGTCGGTGCGCCAGCTGGAACTGAAACCCTTCGAAGACGCCGATGTCGAGGTGGCGGTGCAGCACAGCGGCATCAGCACCGGCACCGAGCGCCTGCTGTGGGACGGCAGCATGCCGCCCTTTCCCGGCCTGGGCTACCCGCTGGTGCCCGGCTACGAGACGGTGGGCCAGGTGGTGCGCGCCGGGCCGCTGGCCACGCTGGCAGTGGGCAGCCATGTGTTCATCCCCGGCTCCTACAGCTTCCAGGGCGTGCGCAACATCTTCGGCGGCGCTGGCGCGCGGCTGATCGTGCCGCATGACCGGGTGGTGCCGGTGGCGGCCGACCTGGGCCCCAAGGCGGTGCTGCTGGCGCTGGCGGCCACTTGCTACCACGCGATTGCCATCGGCGGCCAGCGCCAGCCGTTGATCGCACCGGGGCTGATCGTCGGCCACGGCGTGATGGGCCGGCTGTTGGCGCGCATCACGCTGGCGCTGGGCATGCCTGCGCCCACGGTCTGGGAAAACCAGCCGGCGCGCCGTGGCGGCGCCACCGGCTATGCGGTGATCGCGGCCGAGGACGATCCCCGCAAGGACTACCCCGCTGTCTACGACGTCAGCGGCGACGCCAGCCTGCTCAACGGCCTGATCGGCCGCCTGGCCTTCGGCGGCGAGGTGGTGCTGGCCGGCTTCTACAAGACCGACCTGGGCTTTGCCTTTGCGCCGGCCTTCATGCGCGAGGCCAGCGTCCGCATCGCCTCGCAGTGGAAGAAGCATGACCTGCTGGCGGTGACAGCGCTGGTGGAAAGCGGCGCACTGTCACTCGACGGCCTGGTCACCCACACCCTGAGCCCGGGCCGCGCGCAGGAGGCCTACACGGTGGCTTTCGGCGACCCGCAGTGCCTGAAGATGATGCTGGATTGGTCCGCCTG
>JBBRJU010000592.1:0-2208 GCA_038218895.1 Burkholderiales bacterium | reverse complement strand
TCGCTGGTGGCGTTGAGTTTCATGGTGCAGCTGCCCAGCGGGATCATGCTGCGGTCCAGCGCCAGGTCCTTGTCGCTCAAGCTGCGGATGTAGCGCAGCATCTCGGTTTCGCTGTGGTGGGTATTGAACACCGGGTGGGTGAGAAAGGCGCTGCTGCGGCGCAGCGCGGCCGGGATCAGCGAGTCCATCGGCTGGTCGAACAAGGCGGCATCCGGCAGGGCCTGGCCGGGCCGGGCGAACACCGCCCACAGCGCCTGCACATCGGCGCGGGTGCTGGTTTCGTCCAGGTTGATGCCCAGCATGGTGTCGCCCCATGCGCGGAAACGGCGCAGGTTCATGCCGGCGGCTTCAGCGCGCGCGGCAATGGCTTCGGTGTCGGCGCCGCTGTCGACCACGATGGCGTCGAAGGCGGACTTGCTGCGCACCGCCACGCCCTGCTGGCGCAGGCCCAGCGCCAGGATGGCGGTGAGCCGCGCCACCCGCTGGGCAATGCGCTTCAGCCCGACAGGGCCGTGGTGGACGGCATACATGCTGGCCATCACCGCCAGCAACACCTGGGCGGTGCAGATGTTGCTGGTGGCCTTCTCGCGGCGGATGTGCTGCTCGCGGGTCTGCAGGGCCAGCCGGTAGGCCGGGTTGCCGTGGCTGTCGATGCTGACACCCACCAGCCGGCCGGGCATCGAACGCTTGAAGTCATCGCGGCAGGCCAGGTAGGCCGCGTGCGGGCCGCCATTGGCCATCGGCACGCCGAAGCGCTGGGTGTTGCCCACGACGATGTCGGCGCCGTATTCACCGGGCGGCAGCACCAGGGTCAGGGCCAGCAGATCGGCCGCCACGATGAACGCGGCCTGGTGGGCATGGATGCGGGCGGCATCGCCGCGCAGGTCATGCAGGCTGCCGTCGGTGGTGGGCACTTGCGCCAGCACGGCGAAGTAGTCGCCACCGTCGAGCAGGGCGTCCCAATCGGTGGCCGAATGGGCCAGCACCACCTGCAGGCCCAGCGGTGCGGCACGGGTCTGGATCACCTCGATGGTCTGCGGATGGCAGTCACCGGCCACCACGAAGCGGCTGCTCTTGCTCTTCACGCTGCGCTTGGCCAGGGTCATCGCCTCGGCGGCGGCGGTGGCTTCGTCCAGCATGCTGGCATTGGCGATCGCCATGCCGGTCAGGTCGCAGACCATGGTCTGGAAGTTGACCAGCGCCTCCATGCGGCCCTGCGAGATTTCGGCCTGGTAGGGCGTGTAGGCGGTGTACCAGGCCGGGTTCTCCAGAACATTGCGCTGGATGACACCTGGTGTGTAGGTGCCGTGGTAGCCCTGGCCGATGAAGCTCTTCTGCACCTGGTTGTGCTGCGCAATGGCGCGCAGTTCGGCCAGGGCCTGGGCTTCGCTGACCGGCGCGGGCAGGTGCATGGCCTGGCTGCGGACAATGCTGGCCGGCACGACGGCCTCGATCAGCGCGCGGCGCGTGAAGTTTGGAATCCCGGCGCCGATAACGCTGAGCATGTGCGCCTCGTCGGCCACATCGGGCCCCAGGTGGCGGGCGGCGAACTCGGCCGGGTTCTCCAGCGCGGACAGGGGCACTTGGGCGGCTTGCAGCATGGTGGGGGTGCTCGGTGTGGGACAGGTCAGGAATGGCGGGTCAGCGACGGAATGTCAGCAACGGCAGGAACGGATCAGAGGGCCTTGAGCAGGGCTTCGTAGCCGGGGGGGTCCATCAGGGCGTCGAACTGCAGCATGTCGCTGACCTTGACCTTGAAGAACCAGCCTTCGCCCATCGGGTCGCTGTTGGCCCGCGCCGGGTTTTCGCGCAGGGCTTCGTTCACTTCGACCACTTCGCCGTGGATGGGCATGTAGATGTCGGCTGCTGCCTTCACGCTCTCGACCACACCCGCCACCTCACCTTGGGCATAACTGCGGCCCACCTCGGGCAGGTCGACATAGACCACGTCGCCCAGCGCGTCCTGCGCATGCAGGGTGATGCCGACGATGGCGGCGTCGTGGTCTTCGATGTTGATCCATTCATGGTCGGCGGTGAACTTGGTGGTCATGCGGGGGCTCCGGTTGGGGTTTGGTTCAAAGTGGGTTCAGTGCCACCTGGGTTCAGCGGCGGTAGCGGTGCGGCGTGAACGGCATCGGGCTGACGCGCATCGGCAGGCGCTTGCCGCGCACCTCGGCATACACCTCGTGCTGCAGGCCGGCATGGTTG
>JBBRJU010000591.1:0-2209 GCA_038218895.1 Burkholderiales bacterium | reverse complement strand
GTCACACCGGGCGCATAGCGGTGCTGCCAGCGGGGGTAGATGTCGTAGACGTTCTCCAGGCCCCAGTCGCGCAAGCCGGCGTGCAGCGCGCTGCCGGGTCGGCAGTCGATGCCCGTCTCCTCCGCCACTTCGCGCACCGCTGTCTGCTCGAAACTGTCGCCCTCGTCGTCCTTGCTGCCCGTCACCGATTGCCAGAAGTCGGACGCATCGGCCCGGTCGATCAGCAGCACGTCCAGCGCCGGGGTGTGGATCACCACCAGCACGCTCTCGGGGATCTTCGGTGGCCTGGCTGTCGGGGCATTCATCGGCGGGCCCGGCGTTGTTGCACGGCATCGGCCAGCTGGCGCAACAGCGGCGCGGTGTCGTCCCAGCCGATGCAGGCGTCGGTGATGGACACACCGGGCTGCAGCGCCACGCCGGGCAACAGGTCTTGCCGGCCTGCCTGCAGGTGGCTCTCGACCATCACGCCGACGATGCGCCGCTCGCCGCCGGCCAGCTGCGCCGCCACATCGGCGGCCACGTCGATCTGGCGGCGGTGCTGCTTGGCTGCGTTGGCGTGTGAGCAGTCGACCATCACCTGTTCACGCAGGCCGGCCTTGCGCAGCACGGCGCAGGCGGCTTCCACATGGGCAGCGTCGTAGTTGGGCTGCTTGCCGCCGCGCAAGATCACATGGCCGTCGGCATTGCCGCGGGTCTCGAAGATCGCGGCCACGCCCATCTTGGTCATGCCCATGAAGCTGTGCGGCGCGGCGGCCGAGACCAGCGCGTCGGCGGCGACCTGCACGCCGCCGTCGGTACCGTTCTTGAAGCCCACCGGGCAACTCAGGCCCGAGGCCAGTTGGCGGTGGCTCTGGCTTTCGGTGGTGCGTGCGCCGATGGCACCCCAGGCGATCAGGTCGCTGACGTACTGCGGGCTGAGCAGATCGAGAAATTCGGTGCCGGCCGGCAGCCCCAGCGCGTTGATCTCCAACAGCAGCGCACGCGCCAGGCGCAGGCCCTCGTTGATGCGAAAGCTGCCATCCAGCCGCGGGTCGTTGATGTAGCCCTTCCAGCCCAAGGTGGTGCGCGGCTTCTCGAAATACACCCGCATCACCAGGATCAGCGCGCCCTGCAAGGCGTCGGCCAGCGGCAAGAGCTGGCGCGCATACTGCATTGCCTGGGCGTGGTCATGGATCGAACACGGCCCGACCACCACCACCAGCCGGTCGTCCTGGCCGTGCAGCACCCGGCCGATCGCCTCGCGGGTGGCTTCAACCGTGTGCTCGATGGCTGCGGTGACGGGCAGGTCTTCCAGCATCACCGCCGGCGAGACGAGTGCACGCACCGCAGCGATGCGGGTGTCGTCGATGCGGGTGGTGTCTTGGGTGGTCTTGTCGGGCATGCGCATTCAACTTTCATCGCGCGGCGAAGCGTTCGCGCAGCCAGGCGGCAAAAGTGGCTTCGTCGATCTCGCCAGATGCCAGGCTGAACACAGCCACCGTGGCCTCGGCCTGTGACGCGGTGAGGCGTTGGCCGTTCAGGCCGACAAACAGGCCGACGGACAAGAAGGCAGCACGCTTGTTGCCATCAACGAAGGGATGGTTCTGCGCCAGACCCGAGGCGTAGCTGGCCGCCAGCGCAGCCAGATCAGGGTCGCCACAAGCGGCCAGGTTCAACGATCGCGCCAGTGCGGAGTCGAGCAAGCCCACGTCGCGCAGACCTGACGCACCACCATGCATTGCCAGGCTTTCGTCGTGCAGCAGCACCAGCAGCCGCTGATCGATCCAGCGCCAGTTCATTTCGCGAGTGCGCGAAAAGTGTCACGGTACTCGCGCATGAACTCACGGCCGATCTCCAATTGCTGCGCGAAGGCCGGGTCCAGCGGTGTGAGGGCAAAGCCGTCGGGTGTTTCGGTGACGTACACCGTGTCGCCCTTCTCCAGCTTCAAACGCGTCAGCACCTCCTTGGGCAGGATGACACCGACCGAATTGCCGATCTGGGTGAGCTTGAGTGCATGCATGGCGGGCCTCCGGCAAAGTTATAACCGATGTTATACCGCGCGCATGGAAACCACCGACCGCCAGTCCCGCAATGCGTGGTGTTTCCCCGGCAGGGGACAGGCCGCCCACGGCGGCCAGGGGCGCGCAGTGGTGTCGAAGGGCCAGACCGGCGCCGGCGTTGCCGGGCCGGTCTGGCAACCCCCCCCGGGGGGGTGCCAGGCGGCCGGGGG
>JBBRJU010000590.1:0-2212 GCA_038218895.1 Burkholderiales bacterium | reverse complement strand
GCCTGATCAAGCACGCGGTGCCGTACGCCAAGTTCGAAACGCGTTTCTTTGGTGACTTTCTTGTCGCGACAAGAAAGTTACCCGCCAGCCGGGGCGGGACCCGGCGCGCTGCAGCGCACCGGCGAAGCACCAGCAAACCGCACGCTGGTCAACAACGACCGCTCAGAGCCCGAACCGGCCACTCAAGGCATGCGCACAGGATGTTGGGCCGCCAAGCTGAGGGTGTACTGGCCGATCGGCCCGGCATGCACTGTCTGGTCGGCAAAGCCTGCCTCGCTGCCGAAATAGACCCACACCGTCTCGGACGGCGCATCGTGCGGGCCGGGGTGCGGGCGCACCGCGATCTGCCGACGCTCGTACCACAGCGGGTCGTCCAGGCGTTCCAGCCGGTCCATGTCGGCCAGGATGGCGTCGTCCACCTCGTAGAGCTGGCCGATCACCGGCACACCCTGGCCGGGGCGGTTCAACAGCCAGGGCAGGCGGTAGCGGCCGATCACGTACAGCGGCTGCGGCTGCGCTGTCACCCAGTGGTCGCCCACCAGCGTGCCGCGGTTGATGTGGAAATTGCGGTGGCCTTGCTGCAGGGTGCCAAAGACGAAGATGCGGTGCAGCATGTTGCGCCTGCCCGGATCTCAGGCCGCCATCGCATTGCGCGGTTGCAGCCGCTCGGCCGACAGGTAGGCCTGGCGGTACTGCTCGAAGGGCATGGTGTCGGCCGCCTCGATGCGCTGCTGCGCGGCCACCGATTCAGCCGCCAGCGCGGCATAGCGCGCAGCCTGGGCATCGGCCCAGGGCAGCGCCAGCAGATGCTGGCGGGTGGCGGCCGACTGCGCGCGGATGAACTGCACATAGCTGCCGTCGTAACCCTGGGTCATGGCCTGCAACACCCGTGCCGATGGCAGCTGCTCGGGCGCGTCCAGCAGCGCACGCGCCGCCGCCAGCGCAGCCGCATTCGCTTCGCCGCCCTGGGCGGCGTCCAGCGCCTCGGCGATGGGCACACATTCGGCCAGCAGTTCGCGCGCCCAGTCGGTCAGCGTGATGGTGTGCTCGCCCTGCTCCAGCAGCAGGCCGGGTTCACGCCCGCGCGCGGCAACGCGGTGCTGGTTGCGGTCCAGCGCCGCCACCTCGGCCGGTGTGTCGGGCGGGCTGTCGGCCAGCAGGCAGTGCAGCAGGAAGACGTCGATGAAGCGCATCGTCGGCGTGGCGATGCCCACCGGCTCGAAGGGGTCGAGGTCCATGCAGCGCACCTCGATGTATTCGACGCCGCGCTCGCGCAGCGCATGCAGTGGCCGCTCGCCGGAGAAGATCACCCGCTTGGGGCGGATCAGGCCGTAGAACTCGTTCTCGATCTGCAGCAGCGTGGTGGCCAGCTGGTTGTAGTCGCCCCCCGGGTTGCGCACACCCACGGTCTCGTAGGCCGGGTAGGGTTTGGTCAGCGCCTCGTGCAGTGAGTTGGCGTAGCTCTCCAGGCTGTTGCAGCTGACGTTCAACGAGGCCTGGGCCTCGCTCTGGTAGCCCAGGCGGCCCATGCGCAACGTGGTGCCATGCGGCATGTGCAGCGTGCCGTTGACGCCGGGCATCGGCAGCAGGCTGTGCGCACGCCCGGCCACGAAACTGCCGCACACCGCCGGCGACGCGCCGAACAGGTACAGCAGCACAAACGCATGGCGGCGGAAATTGCGGATCAGCGCAAAGTGCTGGTCGTTGTCCAAGCCGGGCAGCGACCAGTTGTAGTGGATGCCGCTGATGGTCTGCATGCGCCGGCCGTAGCGGTGGCCCAGGCCCATGCGGTAGACGCTCTTGGCACGGCCCACATTGCTGCTGCCATAGCGGCCCAGCGGGATGGTCTCGTCGGTGGGCAGGCCACACGGCATACTGCCGACCCACAGTTCCTCATCGCCGGGCTGGTCGCCCATGGCGCGGTAGGTGGCCTGATGGATCTCGGTCAGCTGGCCCAGCGCGGCGTCCACGCTGCCCTGCACGCCGGTGATCAGCTCGAGCTGGCTCTCGCTGTAGTCGGTGGTGATGTGCGGGTGGGTCAGCGCCGAACCCAGCGCTGCGGGGTGGGGTGTGAGCGCCAGGCCACCGCCAGGCAGCGCGCGCAGGCTTTCTTTCTCGATGCCACGGCGGATGCCCGCCAGCCGTGCCTGCGGCAGGGCACGCAAGCGGTCGTGCAATGCTGTCACTGGCCGTCTCCTCTTTTTGAATTCGG
>JBBRJU010000589.1:0-2213 GCA_038218895.1 Burkholderiales bacterium | reverse complement strand
GAGCGGATCTGCAGATCGTCCACGCCGGCAATGGCGATGGATTCCTGCTTGGTGCGGTAGCCGGGCATCGTGGGACACGAAGCCCGGACAGGCAGCTTCAGTTTGGGTCGGTGGCCGAGTCTATGCCCGGCGGCGCCAATGCCGCAGCACTTGACATGGCAGACACCACGGCAGCCACCACGTCAAACCCTGCGGCACATGCCGCCGAAGTCGGAACGGCAGATCGCCCGGCAAGCCCCCAGCCGAGCCAGGTGGAGCGCTCAGCGCCGGGCCTGGCGCGCCGCAAACCTGGCCAATCGCATGCAGCCTTCGGCCAGCGTTGCATCGGGCACGGTGAGACTCATGCGCACCATGCCGGCCGCCGCTGCGCCGAAGGCGGTGCCCGGCATCAGCGCCACTCGTTCCTGGGCGAGCAGCTGGTCGGCAAACACTTCGCCGTCCAGCCCCAGGCCGTGCACCGACAGCATCACAAACATGCCGGCCTGCGGTGCATGCACCCGCAGCCCTGGCACACTGCCCAGCACCTCGGCAACCATGGCGGCGCGTCGGGCATAGGCATCGCGCATCTGCGCGGTGATGGCGAAGTCGCGTGACAAGGCCTCGGCCGCCATGTCGGCAATGAAGGGCTGGGCACCGAACAGCATCGACTCGGCCAGCGGCAGCAGGCGGGAGATGAAAGCCGCCGGGCCGGCGCACCAACCGGCGCGGAAGCCCGGCGCGGCATGCGACTTCGACAGCGACGAGGCCACCACGGTGCGCCCGGCCAGGTCGGTATCGTCGAACGGCGAGGCAAACGACGCCGCTGACGGGCCATCGAAGATCAGCGACTCATAGACCTCGTCGCTCAGGATCCACAGGTCATGCGCCTGCGCCACCGCACCGATGGCGCGGATGTCGTCCCGCGTGAGCACCGCCCCGGTGGGGTTGAGCGGCGAGTTCAGGAAGATCAGCCGGGTGGCCGGCGTCACTGCCCGGGCCAGGTCGGCCGCGTCCAGCCGGAAGCCGCAGTCTTCACGCAATGCCACCGGCACGCTGGAGGCGCCGGTGGCGCGCACCAGGCCGTTGTAGGTGGCATAGCAGGGGTCGGCCACCAGCACCTCGTCGCCAGTTTCCACCAGGGCGGTCAGCAGCAGGTACAGCGCGCTCTGCGTGCCCGGCACCCAGATGAACTGATCGGCGCCCACGCTGTGGCCGCTGCGCTGGCTGTACTTGGCCGCCAGCGCCTGCAGCACCGGCGCCTCGCCGCGGCCGTTGGAGTAACCGGTGCGCCCGGCCTGCAGCGCACGGTGGGTGGCAGCCACCAGCTCGGCCGGCGTGGGCTGGTCGGGCTCGCCGATGGTCAGCAGGATCACCGGCTCACCACGGGCCAGCATCTGGCGCGCGCGCAGGTGCACCCGCCACTTGTCGGACCCGAGACCGGCGACCCGGTCGAGAATGCTGGCCACGCGCAGGCCGTTGCTCACATCAGCGCGTCGTCAAATTGGCGGGCTGGCACAGGACAGCGCAGGCGCATCAAGGGTTCACGGCACATGGCATGTTCCATGGTTTTGTCAGGCCGCCCGTCTGGCGACCTGATGCGTTTTGGGGTTCTGTCGGACCGCCGTGATTCCTCACGACGTTCGTCGTTGCCAGGGCGGCGGAAGTTTAGCGACAGTTCGGCTGGTGGACACCCACCTACACAGCCCGCACCAGGCCGCCGCGCGTTGAGCACCGGCCTTCGTTGACCAGGATGGATGTGGCCATCGGGCAGCGCGCGGGATGGCGTGAGGCTGCGTCAAATCTCACATCAACACGATGTCGTACTGCTCCGGGCTGAAGCTCGGCTCGGTGCTCAGCGAGATCGGCTTGCCGATGAAATCGCTCAGCCCCGCCAGGTGCTGGCTTTCTTCGTCGAGCAGCATCTCCACCACCGCCGCGCTGGCCACCACGCGAAACTCCTTCGGGTTGAACTGGCGTGCTTCGCGCAGGATCTCGCGCAGCACGTCGTAGCACACGCTGCGCGCGGTCTTCACCTGGCCGCGGCCTGCACAAGTTGGGCAGGGCTGGCACAGCATGTGGGCCAGGCTCTCGCGGGTGCGCTTGCGGGTCATCTCCACCAGCCCCAGCTGGGTGAAGCCGCTCACCGTCACCTTGGTGCGGTCACGGCTCAGCTGCTTCTTGAACTCGGCCAGCACCGCAGCCTGGTGCTCGTCGCGCACCATGTCGATGAAGTC
>JBBRJU010000588.1:0-2218 GCA_038218895.1 Burkholderiales bacterium | reverse complement strand
CACCGCGTGCACATCGTCTTCGAAGGGCAGTGAGCATGCACGCGGCGCGGGCCCGGGTTCGGCTGGGCCGCTGGGGCATGGGCGTGGCGCTGGCCATGCTGGGTGCAGGCCAGGCTGCCGGCGGTCAGGCGGTGGTCCCTGCAGCGTCAGCATCTGCCGAGGCCGAGCCCTGGTTGCAGCGCATCCAGCATGCAGCGGCGAGCAGCAGCTACCAGGGCACGCTGACCTACAGCGCAGGTGGCACCATCAGCAGCGCCCGGGTGCTGCACCAAGGTGACGGCCGTCAGACCTATGAGCGCGTCGAGCAGCTCGACGGCGAGAGCCGCCTGCAGTACCGGCACAACGACCAGGTCGTCACGCTCTGGCCCCTTGCCAAGCGCGCGCTGGTGGAACACCGGGATCCGGTGGCGCAGTTCCCCGCTCTGCCAGTTGTCCCAGGCGTGCGCGTGCTCGACAACTACGACTTGCAGAAGGTGGGGCAGGAAAGGGTGGCCGGGCTGGATGCCGATGTGCTGTTGCTCAAGCCGCGTGACCGCCACCGCTTTGCGCAACGGCTGTGGGCGCATCGCGAGAGTGGCCTGTTGCTGCGCCACGATGTGCTGGCGCCTGCTGGTGATGTGCTGGAATCGTCGGCCTTTGTCGATGTGCGCCTGGGCGGCAAGCCGCAGCCTGAGCTGTTCGTCAAGCCGATGAAGCAGCTCGACGGCTTCCGTGTGCTGCGCCCGCAGGCCGAGCGGACCCACCTGGAGGCCGAAGGCTGGGTGATGGGCAAGCCGGTGCCCGGCTTCCAGCTGGTCAGCTGTACCCGGCGACCGCTGGACGCCACCGCCACCGACGGCAACCCGCCGCTGCAGGTGATCCAGTCGGTGTTCTCCGACGGTCTGGCCCAGGTGTCGGTGTTCATCGAGCGCTACGATGCCAAACGCCATCCCAAGGCCATGGGCACTAGCACGGGCGCGTCGCATGCGGTGATGGCGCGCCGGGGTGACTGGTGGCTCACCGTGGTGGGTGAGGTGCCCATGGCAACAGTCCAGCAGTTCGAAGCCCTGCTCGAACGCAGGCGTTGAATTTTGGCGCGTTGGCTCCAGCTGATCGGCATGCTGTCGTTTCCTGAACAAGAGGTGAGTGGATGTCCGATCTGATTGCGTCGATGGCGCGGCCGCTGCAGCGTGCCCGCCGTGTGGCCTTGTTGGCCGGCTTGGCCATCACTTTCGCGGGCGCCTGGGCGCCGCAGGCTGCAATGGCCCAGTCACGGGTGGAATTGCCTGATTTCACCGAGCTGGTCGAAAGGGTCGGCCCGTCGGTGGTCAACATCCGCACCCTAGAGCGCCCAGCCCGCACCGCCGGGCCGGGCGGTGGTGGCGGTGTTGACCCCAGCATGGAAGAGTTCTTCCGGCGCTTCGGCATCCCCATGCCCGGCGGCCGCGGCGGGCCGCGCGGTGGTGGCGGCAACGGCGACGACGAGCCGCAGCCGCGTGGCGTGGGCTCGGGCTTCATCCTCAGCGCCGACGGCTACGTGATGACCAACGCCCATGTGGTGGACGGCGCCGACGAGCTGTTGGTCACGCTCACCGACAAGCGCGAGTTCAAAGCCAAGGTGATCGGCCTGGACAAGCGCACCGACGTTGCAGTGGTCAAGATCGAGGCTACCGGTTTGCCTGCTGTCAAGCTGGGCGACGTGGGCCGCCTCAAGGTGGGCGAATGGGTGATGGCCATTGGTTCGCCGTTCGGCCTGGACAACAGCGTGACGGCGGGCATCGTCAGTGCGAAGGCGCGTGACACCGGCGACTACCTGCCCTTCATCCAGACCGACGTCGCCATCAACCCCGGCAACTCGGGCGGCCCGCTGATCAACCTGCGTGGCGAGGTGGTGGGCATCAACAGCCAGATCTACAGCCGCTCGGGCGGCTTCATGGGCATCTCGTTCGCCATTCCGATCGATGAGGCCAAGAACGTGGCCGACCAGTTGCGCGTCAGCGGCCGGGTGATCCGCGGGCGCATCGGCGTCACCATCGCACCAGTCACCAAGGACGTGGCCGAGTCGATCGGTCTGGGCAAGCCCACCGGCGCCTTGGTGCGCGGCGCCGAGAGCGGTGGCCCGGCCGACAAGGCCGGCGTGGAGGCGGGTGACATCATCACCAAGGTCGACGGCAAGGTGATCGAGAAATCGGGCGATTTGCCGCGGATCGTCGGCGCTGCCAAGCCGGGCAGCAAGGCC
>JBBRJU010000587.1:0-2218 GCA_038218895.1 Burkholderiales bacterium | reverse complement strand
CCTGGCGCTGCAATGGTGGCTGCAGCAACTGGACAGCCCCGCCACCCGCCGCGCCCTGCTGGAGCGGCATCTGGGCCTGCCGATGGACGCGGTGTGAGCGGCGCTCCACTGCTTGGCGCGGTCAGCGGCTTGATCTCCGGTCAAGACGCCAGCAGGATCGCCGTCACGACCACCGTCACGACCACCGTCACGACAGCCAACACGACCGCCGGCCCGACCACTGACGCCAGCACTGGTACCAACTCGGGTCTGACCGCCGGCCAGACCACCGGCCGGTTCGCCCCGTCGCCCACCGGCCCGCTGCATGCCGGCAGCGCGGTGGCGGCGCTGGCCAGCTGGCTGGATGCCCGCGCCCGGGGCGGCCGCTGGCTGGTGCGCATCGAAGATGTGGACACACCGCGCTGCCTGCCCGGCATGGGCGAGCAGATCCTCGGCCAGCTGGCCGCGCTGGGCCTGGTGCCTGATGACCCGCCGCTGTGGCAATCGACCCGCGCGGCGGCCTACCAGGCTGCGCTCGACCAGTTGCTGGCGCCGGGCCTGGCCTACCCCTGCGGCTGCAGCCGGCGCGAGATCGACGCCGCCTGGGACGCACTGGGCCGGCCCCATGGCCGCTTCGCCGAGCGCATCTACCCCGGCACCTGCCGGGGCGGGCTGCAAGGCAAGCCGGCGCGCGCCACCCGGCTGCGCACTGGGCCAGGCGGCGCCGGTGCCCAGAGCACCTGGACCGACCGCCGCCTGGGCCCGCAGCAGCAGGACGTGGCGCAGGCGGTGGGCGATTTCATCCTGCACCGCGCCGACGGCCTGTGGGCCTACCAGCTGGCGGTGGTGGTGGACGACGCCGCCCAGGGCGTGACCGACGTGGTGCGCGGCGCCGACCTGGCCGACAACACCGCGCGCCAGATCCACCTGCAGCGCCTGCTGGGCCTGCCGCTGCCGCGCTACCTGCACACGCCGCTGGTGCTGGCCACCGATGGCCACAAGCTCAGCAAGCAGAACGGCGCCGCACCGCTGGACAGCGCCCGGCCGCTGGCCACGCTGCAGGCGGCAGGCGCGGTGCTGGGCCTGCCGCCGCTGCCGGCCGCCAGCGTGGCCGACTGGCTGGCTGGCGCCACCCGTCTCTGGGCGAAGACATGGTTGGCGGCCGGGCCACCGCAGCCCGCCGGCCACGGCGCAGTGGCATGATGCGGCCCCCTTCCCCTCTGTTGAAACGGAATCAACATGACCACCCCCGCACCCGGCCTGCTGATCGACGACACCGTGCCCGGCACCGGCGCGCAGGCCCAGGCCGGCCAGCCCGTCACCGTGCACTACACCGGCTGGCTGCACGACCCCACCGCGCCGAATGGCCGCGGCAAGAAGTTCGACAGCAGCAAGGACCGCGGCGAACCGTTCGAATTCGAACTGGGCGCCGGCCGGGTGATCCGCGGCTGGGACGAGGGCGTGCAGGGCATGAAGGCTGGGGGCACCCGGGTGCTGACCATTCCGCCCGAGCTGGGCTATGGTGCGCGCGGCGCCGGCGGCGCAATCCCGCCCAACGCCACCCTGGTGTTCGAGGTGGAACTGCTGGCCGAGCCCGAGCGTGTGCCGTTGCAGTTCGACGACGTGGTGCAAGGCAGCGGCGCCGAAGCCGTGGCCGGCCAGCGCGTGAGCGTGCATTACACCGGCTGGCTGCACGACCCCGCCAAAGCCGACGGCCGCGGCAAGAAGTTTGACAGCAGCAAGGATCGCGGCCAGCCCTTTCGCTTCCAACTCGGCGGCGGTGAGGTCATCCGCGGCTGGGACGACGGCGTGCAGGGCATGCAGGTGGGCGGCACCCGCGTGCTGCTGATCCCACCCGAACTGGGCTACGGCCCGCGCGGTGCCGGCGGCGTGATCCCGCCGAACGCGACGCTGGTCTTCGAGGTGGAACTGCTCGGCGTTGGAATGGCCGGCTAAATTATTACCGTCCTGGTCGGCAGTTCACCCAGGCGATGCCGCGCGGCACCCCCGCGCGCTCAACCTGCCATCCCATCCACAGCCCCTCGCATCCTGCGTGCGACATGGCTGGAAGCCGGCAACCACCAGCGCCCCGTCACCGGGGCCTTGTGGTGCGTGTGGCGTGCAGGCCATGCCCCGTTCCCCGTTGTCCATCGCCGTGCCCGATGCGTCCCTGTTTGCCAAGGCGCTGGGCCGGTCCCTGAAAACCCGCCATGCCGCCGGCAGCCCGCCGCCCGGCCAT
>JBBRJU010000586.1:0-2227 GCA_038218895.1 Burkholderiales bacterium | reverse complement strand
TGGCCATGGGCGCCACCGGCGCCTGGAACATCGACCAGAGCCGCGCCGCCCGCGAAACCCTGCCCGACTACGCCCAACTCAGCTACTACCGCATCTGGCTGGCTGGCATTCAGCGGCTGATGGCCGAGCGCGGCCTGCTGTCGGCCGATGAAGTGGCGGCCGGCCGCATGCTGCACCCACCCCTGGCGCTGCCGCGCAAGCTGCTGGCTGCCGCCGTGCCGGCGGCGCTGGCCAAGGGAGCGCCGACCGAGCGCCCGGCACCCGGCCCGGCGCGGTTTGGGGTGGGCGATGGCGTGCGCACCCGCAGCGGCCACGTCGACCACCACAGCCGCCTGCCGGGTTATGCCCAGGGCCAGCGTGGCCGCATTGCCCGCGTGCACGGCGCGCATGTGTTCGCCGATGCCAGCGCCCAGGGCCTGGGCGAGCAGCCGCAGTGGCTGTACACCGTGGTGTTCGACGGCGCCACGCTGTGGGGCGCCGACGCCCAGCCCGGCTTGCAGGTGTCGGTAGACGCCTGGGAGTCTTATCTGCAGGCCGATGACGGCGTGCAGGACACCATTGGCGTGCAGGCCGACAACGGCGTCACGGCCACCACCGGCACAGCCCCATGAGCGCCGACCTGCAAGCCTGCCCCGGCCTGCCGCTGGGCGAACACAGCGCACCTGTGTTTGCCGAGCCCTGGATGGCACAGGCCTTTGCGCTGGTGCTGCAGTTGCACCAGCGCGGCCTGTTCAGCTGGCCGGAATGGGCCGCTGCGCTGTCAGCGCAGATCAGCGCCGCCCAGGCGGCGGGTGACGCCGATCTGGGCGACACCTACTACCAGCACTGGCTGGCTGCGCTGGAGGTTTTGGTGGCGGCCAAGGGCGCCGTCCAGCCCGCCGAGCTGCAGCGCTGCGCACAGGCCTGGGACCATGCGGCCGACCGCACGCCACACGGCCAGCCGATCGTTCTGCAAGCGGCAGACTGGTCACCGGCATGAGCACCGGGATGGGTGCCGACGCCGCAGATTTCGCCCACCAGGTGGAAGCACTGCGCCCGCAGTTGCTGCGCTTTGCCCGCAGCCAGTTGCGCAACGACGCCTGGGCCGAGGATGCGGTCAGCGACACCCTGCTGGCCGCGCTGGAGAAGCCGCACAACTTTGCCGGCCGCAGCCAGCTCAAGACCTGGCTGGTGGCGGTGCTGAAGAACAAGGTGGTCGACCAGCTGCGCCGCCACAGCCGCGAGGCCACGCTGCTGACCACCGACGATGGGGAGGACTTAGACGAGAGCCTGTTCGACCCGAACCGGGGCGGCCACTGGCGCGAGATGCCGCAGGATTGGGGCAGCCCCGAGGCCCAGCTGGGGCAGCGCCAGTTCTTCGAGGTGCTGGAGGCCTGCATGGACCACCTGCCACCCGCCCAGGGCCGGGTGTTCATGATGCGGGAGTGGCTGGAGCTGAGCACCAACGACATCTGCAAGGAATTGCAGATCACCGCGACCAACCTGTGGGTGCTGCTGCACCGCGCCCGCCTGCGCCTGCGGGCCTGCCTGCAGCAGCGCTGGTTCAGCAACCCATCCAGCCATCCTCCCACCCATCCCGCCTGAGCGCCGACCGCCATGAAGATCCGCCGCAGCTGCCAGGACGTCACCCGTCTGGTGCTGGAAAGCCAGGACCGCCCGCTGGACGGGCTGGAGCGCCTGTCGCTGCGGCTGCACTGGCTGGCTTGCCGCAGCTGCCGGCGGTTCCAGCACCAGCAGCACGTGATGCAGCAGGCGCTGGACCGCTGGCGCCGGTACCGGGTGGACGACTGAAGCGGGTTGGCGACTGACGCCGTGTGGTGACTGCAGCAGGTCAATCCGTCTGCCCAGCCGGCACCTGCAGTTCCTGCACGCCTTGCAGCAGTGTCTGCACCACCAATTCCAGCGCCTGCACCTGCTCGGCCAGCGCCAGTGGCTGGCTGCCTGGGTGCTGCGCGGCCTGGGCCGGCAGCGGCGGCAGGTGGATGAAGCCGGCTTGCACGCCGGACTGGCGCCGCAGTGCATGCAGCAAGCCGTAGAACACCTGGTTGCAGACGAAGCTGCCAGCCGACAGCGACAGCTCGGCCGGCAAGCCCGCTGCCTGCAGCCGCTGCTGCAGCGCCTTCACCGGCAGGCGGCTGAAGTGCGCTGCCGGGCCGCCGCGCACCACCGGCGTGCCGGTCGGCATGGCGCCGGCGTTGTCGGCGATGCGCGCGTCGCACAGGTTCAC
>JBBRJU010000585.1:0-2228 GCA_038218895.1 Burkholderiales bacterium | reverse complement strand
GGCGCGGGTCGGTGATGACCAGCAGGCCCAGGTCGGTCTCGCTGCGGATCAACCGACCGGCGCCCTGCTTCAGTGCGATGGCGGCCTCAGACAGGTAGTAGTCGTTGAACGGGTCGCGCCCGCGGGATTCCAGATCCTTGCTGCGGGCCTGCACCAACGGGTCATGCGGCGGCGGGAACGGCAGCTTGTCGATGACCACGCACTGCAGCGCGGCGCCCGGCACATCGATGCCCTCCCAGAAGCTGGCCGAGCCCACTAGCACGCTGCCCGGCGTGTCCAGACAGCGCTGCCGCCGGCACGCCGCTTGGGGTGGGTACCCTGCACCAGCACCACCAGCGGCGTGCCGGCGGCGTTGGCGGCCGCAGTCAGCGCTTCGGCGATCAGTGGCAGCACCCGCAAGGTGGTGGTCAGCACGAAGGTGCGCCCACCCAGCCGGCCGGCCAGCCGCGCCGCCAGCGCGCCCACCGCCGCCGGGTGGCCCGCCTCGTTGGGCTTGGGAAAGCGTGGCGGCACCCAGGTGCGGGCATGGGCCGGGTAATCGAAGGGGCTGCCCACCCGCAGCTTGCGGGCGTCTTCCAGCGCTGCAGATTCAGAGAACCAGCTCAGCTTGTCATCACTGCCCAGCGTGGCGGAGGTGAAGATCCAGGCACGCGGCGCCAGCGCACGCTGCTCGGTGAACAGATCACGGATGTGCAGCGGGCTTTCCACCAGGCGCGCGTCGCGCGGGCCCAGGTCGATCCAGCGCACCCGGTCGGTGGCGGCCGGCAGGGCAAAGCCGTGGACCAGTTGGGCGATGCGCTCGGCCCGCTCGATCAGGCGGCTGAAGTCGGGCGCGGTGGCTTCGACCAGCCGGGCCGCGTCGCGGGCGGCGTCGGCGGCGGTGGCCAGGCCTTCCAGGGCGGCGGCAAAGGCGTCATCGCGGCTGCGCTCGTCCCAGCGCAGTTTCAGGATGCCCTTGATGTCGCGCAGCGGGCCGACGCAGGCCAGGCGCAACTCGCGCGCAGCCTTGTCGAGCCCACCAGCTGTCAGCTGCCAGTCGACCTGGCCACGGGCATGGGTCAGGCCGGCGGCCAGCAGATCGCGGCCGAAGTCGATCACCTGGTTCGACGAGACCAGGGTGCCCAGAAACTGCAGACCGGTTTCCACCAATTGGTGGGCCTCGTCGAACACCGCCGCCTCCACCGTCGGCAGCAATTCGGCCACGCCGCTGTCGCGCAGCGACAGGTCGGCAAAAAAGAGGTGGTGGTTCACCACCACCAGGTCGGCGGCCATGGCCTCACGCCGGGCCTTGACCACATGGCAGTTGGCAAACTGCGGGCATTCCTGGCCCAGGCAGTTGTCACGGGTGGAGGTGACCAGCGGGATCACCGGGCTGCGCTCGTCCAGGCCGTCGATCTCGGCCAGGTCGCCGGTGCGGGTGGACGGCGCCCAGGTCTCGACGCGGGCCAGCGCGCGCACCGCGCAACGGTCCGGCAGGGTGCCGGTCTCGCGCGCCTGCTGCAGCCGGTGCAGGCACAGGTAACTGCCCCGGCCCTTGAGCAGGGCGATGCGCACCGGCACCCGCAACGCATCCCGCAGGCGCGGCAGATCACGCAGGAAGAGCTGGTCCTGCAGGCTCTTGGTGGCGGTGGAGACCAGCGCGCGCCGGCCCGACAGCAACAGGGGCACCAGGTAGGCAAAGGTCTTGCCCACGCCGGTGCCGGCCTCGGCCACCAGGGTGGCGTGCTCCTCCACGGCGCTGGCCATGGCGGCGGCCAGCTGCTGCTGCACGTCGCGCTCGACGAAGTTCGGGTCGGCCTGGGACAAGGCGCCCTGCGGGCCCAGCGCATCGCGGGTGGCACGTGCCAGGTGGCCAGGCGCCTGTTCAGGTGCAGGTGCGCGTGCAGGCGCAGATCCAGGTGCTGGCGCTGGCGCTGGCGCGGCGGCCGGGCCGGCCATCAGGCGGGTTCCGGCGGGTCGAGTTCCGCTTCGACGCGGGCGATCTGGTCGCGCAGCAGCAGGCGGCGCTTTTTCAGGCGCCGCAGCGCCAGGTCATCGGCCTGTGCCTGCTCGGCGGCGCGGTCGATCAGGCTGTCGAGATCGGCGTGGGCCATGCGCAATTCAATCAGGGCGCGCTGCGGCGAGCGCAGGTTGATGTCGGCAGAGGGCTCAAGATCCATGGGTGGCGGGAGTTTATAGTGCCGGCCCATGAATGCCGTGCTGCCACAGCCCCCCCTGGCCTACCGCTT
>JBBRJU010000584.1:0-2229 GCA_038218895.1 Burkholderiales bacterium | reverse complement strand
CTGACGCTGACGCAGAAGTGGAAGGACGGCGCCAGCACCTTCCACGGCCTGTTCACCCGCGGCTTTCCCAACCTGTTCGTGATGACCACGCAGCAGTCGGGCCAGAGCGCCAACTTCCAGCACATGCTCGACGAGCAGAGCCGCCACATCAGCCACATCCTGGGCGAGGTCAAGGCGCGCGGCCTGCGCTCGCTGGAGGCCAGCGCCGAGGCTGAAGAAAAATGGGTCGACACCATCGTCAAGCTGGCCCGCACCCGGCATGATTTTCTGGCCGCGTGCACGCCGGGTTATTACAACAACGAAGGCAACCCCGACGCGCGCACCGAGCGCAACAACCAGTTCTGGCGCGGGCCGATGGTGTTCATCCGCCTGCTCGATGAATGGCGCCGCGCCGGCACCCTGCCCGGCCTGGAGCTGACGCCGCTGCAGCCGCCCGCCCACTGACAACACGGCATGGACACGCGCTGCATCACCATCCCCAGCAACGGCATCACGCTGCGCGCGGCGGTGCAGGGCAGCGGGCCGCTGGTGCTGCTGGTGCACGGCTTCCCCGAAGGCTGGTACAGCTGGCGCCACCAGCTCGGCCCGATTGCCGCAGCCGGCTTCACCGCCTGCGCCATCGACGTGCGCGGTTATGGCGGCTCCAGCAAACCACCCGCAGTGGCCGACTACAGCCTGGCCCAGATCACCGCCGATGTGGCCGGCGCGGCCGCGCACCTGCAGCCTGGTGCGCCAGCCATCCTGGTGGGCCACGACTGGGGTGCGCCCATCGTCTGGAACACCGCCCTGGCCCACCCTGCGCAGGTGCGCGCAGTGGCCGGGCTGTCGGTACCGTGGACCGGGATCCAGAAAGCGCCCTTTCTCGACGCCATCCACGCCGCGTTCACCGCCAAGGGCCGGTTCTTCTACCAGGTGTATTTTCAGGACGAAGGCGTGGCCGAGGCCGAGCTGGAAGCCGATGTGCGCACCAGCCTGCGCAAGTTCGTCTACGCCATCAGCGGCGACGCGCCCGACGGCAGCTGGCCGAAGAACAAGCCGCATGGCGCAACGCTGCTTCACGGCCTGCCCGACCCGCAGCCCTTCCCGGCCTGGTGGACCCGGGCCGATGAAGACCAATTCGTCGCTGAATTCCAGGCCTCGGGGTTCCGCGGGCCGCTGAACCGCTACCGCAACCACACGGCCGATTTCGCCTGGCAGCAGCAATTCGCCGGCCGGCAGATCAGCCAGCCGTCGCTGTTCATCGGTGGCACGCGTGACCTGGCGCTGAAGATGCTGCCGGGTGTGAACCCGGTGGACTTGATGGCGCCGCACCTGCCCGGGCTGCGCGGCGCCCACCTGCTGCCCGGCATCGGCCACTGGACGCAGCAAGAAGCGCCCGATGCCGTCAACGCGCTGCTGCTGCCCTGGCTGCAAGGCCTGTGACGGCCCCAACACCACCCCGAAAGCCACCCCGAAAGGCCCCGATGAGCGACTTCAACACCCTGTTGTACGAGCAGCCTGCGCCCGGCGTGGCCCGCATCGTGATGAACCGCCCGGCCGCGCGCAACGCCCAGAACCTGGAGATGGGCTACGAGCTGAATGCGGCCTTCGACCGCGCCGTGGCCGACGACGCCATCAAGGTGATCGTGCTGGCGGCGGCCGACCCGCACTTCTCGTCGGGGCACGACCTGCGCGGCGACGGCGGCGTGGTGCTGGGCGCACAGCCCACGGTGTCGAACTGGGGCGGCTTTGCCCAGCCCGGCGCCCACGGCCGATTTGCACGTGAGCAAGAGATCTACCTGCAGAACACCCGGCGCTGGCGCAACCTGCCCAAGCCCACCATCGCCGCAGTGCAGGGCCGCTGCATCGCCGGCGGGCTGATGCTGGCCTGGGCCTGCGACATCATCATCGCCAGCGACGACGCCTTGTTCTGCGACCCGGTGGTGACCATGGGCGTGTTGGGCGTGGAATGGTTCGTGCACCCCTGGGAACTGGGTGCGCGCAAGGCCAAGGAGTTTTTGTTCACCGCCGACAACTGGTCGGCGCAAGAAGCGCACCGCCTGGGCATGGTGAACCAGGTGGTGCCGCGCGCCGACCTGCAGGATGCGGTGCTGGCCATGGCCGGGCGCATCGCCGCCAAGCCGGCGTTTGCGCTGGCCATGGCCAAGCAGGCGGTGAACCAGACGCTCGACATCATGGGCCAGCAGACCGCCATCGACCATGCCTTCGGCTTGCACCACCTGTGCCATG
>JBBRJU010000583.1:0-2231 GCA_038218895.1 Burkholderiales bacterium | reverse complement strand
GGCAATGATCTTGCCGATGCGCTGGAGGTTGTCGGCGTAATCGGTGATGACCAGCGTGTTGTTGCCCGGGTTCGCGTTGATGGTGTTGTTGGGGCTGATCAGCGGGCGCAGCACCGCCACCAGGTTGTTCGGGTTCTCGTGGCTGAGCCGGAAGATCTGGGTGATGACCTGGTCGCCGCGCGCGCCCACGTCGCCCACGCTCACCGTGCCGGCCTGCAGCTTGGCGTCGGGCTCGGGCAGCACCTTCAGCAGGCCGGCCGTCTCCACCACGGTGAAGCCCAGGCCGCGCAGCGCCGCCAGGTACTGCAGCCAGGCGTCGCGCACCGCGATCGGCTGCTCGCTGTAGAGCGTGATCACGCCCTTGACCCGCGGGTCGACCAGGATCTGCCGGTCGAGCATGGCGGCCATGGCGCGGGTCACGGCCTCCAGGTCGGCATTGACGAAGTTCACCGTCACCGGCGTGCCGCCGGACAGGCCGCCGCTGCGCCGGGCCGCGCCGGGCTTGGGCAGGTCTTGCGCCAGCACCGGACCGGCCGGCAGCATCAACAGGGCCAGCAGCAGCGGCAACAGCCTGGGTTGGGGTCGGGCAGCGCGGTGCGATCGCGGGGTCATGGGGGTCATCCGATCGAAATGACGGACAGCGCACCCTGGCGCCGGCCGATGATGTTGAGCAGGTTGGCCAGCGCGTCGTCCTGGCCGTCGGTGGCCTGGGCGGTGCCGCGAAAGCGCAGCCGCGCACCGGTCCACTGGCCTTCGCCATTCAGCCGCAGCGGGCCTTCCTGGCTTGACAGGCGCAGCGTGGTGGGCGTGTCGCCCTGGCCGTTGCCCTGCAGCAGCAACTGGTAGCTGCCCAGCGTGGGCAGCGCCGACAGCCGTGACGAGGCGCCGCGCAGCTGCAGTTGCAGGTCGCCGGCCATGCGCAGCTGGCCTGCCACCGACTGCAGCCGCAGCCCGCTGCTGGCCAGCTGCAGCTGGCCGCCCAGCTGCAAGGTGTTCCAGGGTGTGCCCAGGCCGGCCAGCCAGCTGGCGGGCCACTGGCCCAGGGTGCGCCCCGGGCCGGGTGGCAGCAGGGCGGCGCCCGGGGGTCGCGCAGGCGGCACGCCTGCCGGGCCGCCCGCGCCGTCGAGCACCAGCGCAAAGCCACCCCAGCCGGGGTGCAGCGTCAGCTGCAGGCCGTCGCGCAGGCAGCAGGCCTGGTCGGCATGCATGCGCAGCACGCCCCAGCCAGGGCGCAATTGCCATTGCAGCCGGCCGGGCAGCGCGGCGGCGTCGCGGCTGTCGCTGCCGCCGGTGAGCACCAGCACGGCGCTGCCGTTCCACAGGCTGCCGCTGGCCTCGGCCAGCAGCAGCCGGCCGCCGGTGGCCCTGTGCAGGCCATTGGCCAGCCATTGCGCCGGCGCTTGGGTGACCAGGCCGATGGCCAGGCCCAGCGCAGCGCCCCAGGCGGCCCAGCGCCGGCCGGCGCGCAGCGCACGTTGCCAGCGGTCAGTGTCGGCCGGGGTGCCGTGCAGGCCACGGCTCATCTGGTCATCCCCGCGCTGTGCACGGCCCCGCCACGCGGGACGCGAACACCGCCAGCGGGCGGCCGGGCGGCGGCGCTCACCGGGCCGACCCCAGGGCCAGTGTCAGGCTGCCGTCGTACAGGCCGGGCGAGGTCTGGCTCAGGCTGGCCTCCACCACCCGCGCGCGGGCGCCGGCTCGCGCCTCGCCCAGCCAGGCAGCCAGCTGCTCGGCGCTGATGCCCTTCAGCGCCACGACCGCCCGCTCCCCCTGCAGGCTGAGCTTGGCCACTTCGCCCAGCCGGCCGGTGGCGGTGCTCAGCGCCGCCTGGGCTTGCGCCATCGGTACCGGCGCCACCGCGCGCAGGGCCTTGGCCTCATCGGCCTGGGCCTGCATCTGCTGCGCCTGGGCTTCGCCTGCGGCGAGCTGGGCCGGCGCACTGGCCAGCGTGTGCAGTGCCGGGGCCAGGCCCACGGCCCACAGCAGCCCGGCGCCCACCACCAGGGCGGCAGCCAGCACCAGGCGGCGTTCGCGTTCGGCCAGCGCCGCCCAGCCGGCGCGCGCCGTGGCCCTGGCCTGGTTGACGCGGTTGTCGCTCATGGGCGTGGCGGCGCATTGCCGGCGGTCTGCAGCGCGGCCGGCGCTGGGCTGGTCGTGGCCTTGCTGATCACCAGCCTGCCATCGCTCTGGTCCAGGCGCCAGCCCAGCGCGGCCAGGCGCTGGCGCAGCGC
>JBBRJU010000582.1:0-2239 GCA_038218895.1 Burkholderiales bacterium | reverse complement strand
CCGGGCGTGGTGCGCGCATGGCGTTACCACGATCAGGCCATCGTGCTGGGCCCGGGCGACGAAGTGGGCCGCTTCCTGCTCGGCTCGACGGTGGTCATGCTGTTCCCCGCAAATACACGCCGGTTCCAGGCCGACTGGGTGCCGGGGCGCAGTGTGTGCATGGGCGAGGCCATGGCGACCGCCAGTGGCTCGGCGAATCGCGCATCGCAATGACGGACGTCAGGCCGGCGGGGAGGGTCAAAGCAACACGGTCACACCCCGTCCGCACGTGCGCTGCCCCAGGTGGTGTAGCCGGCGAAGCGCGGCGTTCCGGGCAGGTAGGCGTTGTTCAGCTTGACGATCTTGAAGCCTGCGGTCTGGATCAAGGGCACGATCTCCCGGTTCAGGTTGCACCCGCCGGCCAGTGGGCGCCAGACGCCGCTCAGACGGTCCTGCCAGCGGCGCACGCCGGCGTCAGGGCTTGCGCCGTGCTCGCAAAACAGGAGCCGCCCGTTGCGCCGCAGCACGCGCCGCATCTGTGCGAGTGCTGATTCGACATCGGGAATGGTGCACAGCGTGAAGGTCACAAGCACCGTGTCGACGCTGCGGTCGGGCAGCGGCAGGGCTTCGCCGGGCAAACCGATCATGCGCACGTCCAGCCCCGACGACGCCACCCGCGGTGCGGCCAGCGCACGCATCTGCATCGACGGCTCCAGGGCCCAGATCCACTCGACGCGCAACCGGTCGTAATAGGGCAGATTCAAGCCCGAGCCGAAACCGATCTCGAGCACCCGGCCGCGCGCCGCAGGCACCACGCGCTCGCGTTGATGACGGATGACCGGGCTGCCGCAGACGCAGTTGACCAGGCCTGGCAGCAGATACTTCTGATAAGCATTCATCGCAGCGACTCGAGGATTTGCAGGGGTGGCGCGGGGCGGCGCCGCTCAAGCCAGCCGGCGCAGCAGGCGCGCGTGCATCGGGCGGATGAAGTGCGCCCGGCCGGCGCCGATGTGCGGCTCGAAAGCCTGGCGCACCCTTTCGAGCTTGGCGTCGTCGATGCGGTGGTTGGCATAGGTCGGCCGCATCATGCGCTGCGCGAAGTCTGCGAAATCCTCGAACGTGACTGGCATCGTGAAGCGCCGCTCGGCCACCTGCACCCAGTTGCCGGTGCGCAGTGCGGCATCCAGCGCGGCCTGTGCTGCGGCACGCACCACGCCTTCGTCGTTGAACAGGCGGGCCACCTCGTTGAGCGCGCCTTCGTACACCGGTTCCGAGACATACAGGTGGCCGCCCGGGCGCAGCATGCGGACCACTTCGCCCAGCGCCTGCGCCAGCGCCGCCAGCGGCACATGGTGCAGCGATTTCAGCATCAGCGCGAGGTCGAAGCTGGCTTCTGCAAACGGGATGGCCTGCGCCACGCCGGCCATGAAGTGCAAGCCCGACTGCGGCGCGCTAAGGTTCTTCGCGTGCTGGCGTTCATCCACTTCCAGCCCCGTCACACGGCTGTCGGGGTGGCAGTTCAACAGCTTGCGGGCCAGGCCGGCTGCGCCGCAGCCCAGTTCGATGATGTCTTGCCCGGCCAGCGGCACCAGCTCGGCCAGCACTTCGAGTTCGTCAGCGGTCAGCGGAAAGGTTTCGGTCGCAGGTCTCATCGTGTCTGCGGGTTCCGGTTCAACAAAGGAGATCCACGGCAAGCGCTCGGGCAGGCCAGCCAGAACACTGCCCATGCGGCGCAAAGCAGCATCACGGCGCGGACGGGCAAGGCTGCAGGCCTGGCATCAATCTTCCGTCGGCCAAAGCCTCGCCGTGCCCGGCGGCGGCCACCGGCACGGCACAGGCAGCCTGCAGGAAATCCACCAGCGTCTTTGCATGTGCAGCCATGGCGGCGCGCAGGTCATGGTCGCCGTCCACCAGCAGCAGACGCGCGCGGCCCGACGCTGCCAGCAGACGCTGCGCGTCGTCGGCCGGCACAGTGGCGTCGCTGCAGCCGTGCACCAGCAGGGTTGGGCAGCAGACACCGGCAATGGTGTGGATCGGCGCGATGGCGTCGAAGCTGGTGCCGATCACCCGTTGCACATGCCGCATCACATACCAGCCCAGCACCGGACACGGCACCCGTTTCTCGGCCATGAAACGCCGCATCACCTCATACGGGTGCGCAAAGGCAGACAGGCTGATCACGGCGCGCACATCGTCATGCTTGGAGGCGTACAACAGCGCGGCGGCCGCACCGACCGAGTGCCCCAGCAGCGCCAGCCGG
>JBBRJU010000581.1:0-2247 GCA_038218895.1 Burkholderiales bacterium | reverse complement strand
GCAGCCGGGCGTCTGAGCTTACAGGCGCTGCGGCAGGGGGTGTCTGGTCGGCTCAAGCATGATGCCGGCATGTACACCGCCCAGCGCCCTGCCGAAACCGCCCCGCCGCCGGCCCGGGCCGGCTGGGTGGCCAGCGCCGGGGGCTGGCAGTTACAGCTGGCGGGCGCCTGGGGTGTGGCGCACGGCCACCCGGGGCCTGCGGGCTGGCCTGCCTTGCCCGACAGCCTGGGCCCGCACACGCCGGTGGGTTTCGACACCGCAGCGCTGCAGGCCTGGGACGGCGGCCTGGCCGCGCGGCTGTGGGCGCTGTGCGCCACGCTGCAGCAGCAAGGTGTGCCGGTGCTGCTGGACGGGCTGCCGCCGGGCCTGCGGGATGCACTGCAGCTGGCGCGCGCCGGCACTGCCGCGCCAGCGGCCCGCCCGGGCGCATCGCAGGCCGCATCCCAGGCCGCGATCACCCTGGCCTTCTTCGGCGAGGTGCTGCTGGCCCTGGGCCGCGTGCTGCGCGGGCGCAGCCGCCTGCGCGCGGCCGACGTGCTGCAGCAGCTCGACGAGACCGGCCCGCGCTCGCTGCCCATCGTGCTGCTCACCTGCGGCCTGGTGGGCCTGATGCTGGCCTACATGGGCGGCGCCCAGCTGGGCCGCATCGGCGCCCAGGCCTACCTGGCCGATGTGGTGGCCGTGGGCATGGTGCGTGAACTGGCCGGCCTGATGACGGCGGTGATCCTGGCCGGCCGGGTGGGCGCCGCGTTTGCCGCCCAGCTGGCCACCATGCAGGCCGGCGAAGAGATCGACGCGCTGCGGGTGCTGGGCGTCGACCCCATCAGCCACCTGGTGCTGCCGCGCCTGCTGGCCCTGCTGCTGATGGCGCCGGCGCTGATGGCCTGCGGCGCGCTGGCCGGCGTGGCCGCCGGCTGGCCGCCGGCGGTGCTGGCCTATGGCGTGACATCGGCCGAATACTGGCACCAGGGCCTGCGCGCGCTGAACTTCACCCATCTGTGGATCGGCCTGTTCAAGGGCATGCTCTATGTGGCGCTGGTGGCGCTGGCCGGCTGCCGCGAAGGGCTGCACGCCGGGCGCAGCGCCCAGGCGGTGGGCCAGGCCACCACGGCGGCCGTGGTCAAGGCTCTGGTGTGGGTGGTGGCTGCGGCCACCGGCACCACCATGGTCTTTACGAACCTTGGGTTCTGACGTGCCCAGCCCGCCCGCGCCCGCCCCGCGTGTGCAGGTGCGCGGTCTCACGATCCAGGCCGGTGGCCGCACAGTGCAGCAGGGGCTCAATTTCGACGTGCAGCCCGGCGAGGTGCTGGTGATCATGGGCGCCAGCGGTTGCGGCAAGAGCACGCTGCTGCGCCACCTGGTGGGGCTGGACCGGCCCGCCGCCGGCCAGGTGCTGATCGATGGCGAAGACCTGCACGCGGGTGACGCTGGCCAGCAGGCCGCGCGGCGGCGCCGCTTCGGCGTGATGTTCCAGGCCGGCGCGCTGTGGAGCTCGATGAGCCTGGGCCAGAACCTGATGCTGCCGCTGCAGCTGTTCACCACGCTGGATGCCGCTGAATGTGCACGCCGTGCCCGCTTCAAGCTGGCCCTGGTGGGGCTGGACGGCGCCTTCGATCTGGCGCCGGCAGCGCTGTCGGGCGGCATGCGCAAGCGCGCCGCGCTGGCCCGCGCGCTGGCGCTGGACCCGACCCTGCTGTTCCTAGACGAGCCGGGCGCCGGGCTCGACCCACCGAACACCGCCCGGCTGGACGAACTGGTGCTCAATCTCAGGCACCATTTGGGTACCACGGTGGTGATGGTCACGCACGAGATCGCCAGCATTCTCGCGGTGGCCGACCGCGCCCTGTTCCTCGACGACCAAGCCATGACCATGACCGCACTGGGCCCCCCGCACACCCTGCTGGACAGCGGCCCGCCAGCGGTGCGGGCGTTTTTTCAGCGCGGGCCGGCCCCATGACAGCCATGGCGTTGCGCGTGGGCGCGCTGGCAATGGCGGGCATCGTGCTGCTGGGCCTGGCCATTGCCGCCGTGGGCGGCCAGTGGTTCAGCCCGCGCGACCGGGCGGTGATGCGCTTCGAGCGATCGGTCTACGGCCTGAACGTGGGCGCGCCGGTGGTGCTGCGCGGCGTGCGGGTGGGCCAGGTCACTGCGGTGGGCCTGGCGCCGGCCGCTGGCGGCGGCCTGGCGATGCCGGTGACGGCCGAGTTCGACCGTGCGCTGCTGCGCGACTTGCTGGGCGCCGACGCC
>JBBRJU010000580.1:0-2250 GCA_038218895.1 Burkholderiales bacterium | reverse complement strand
CGGCAAACACCACCAGCTTGCGCGCGCCGCTGCCCTGCTTGATGACCACTGCGTTTTTCAGCGGCAGGCTGGCGAAGTCGATCGCGGTGAGCTTGTTGATGCGCGCCTCGGTCAGGTCGGTCCTGGTCCTGGTGTCGATGATCGCGCCCTGCACGATGTGGTTGCCGTTTTCGTCGCTGTAGACGATCTCGGTGCCCAGCCGCACCTCGAACAGGCCGGGGATCGGCGTCTTGCTGACCTCGTCGATCTTGGGCAGGTTGGGCAGGCGCTCGGCCAGGTTCTTGCGGATCGCGGCTTCGTCGGCCCAGGCTGCCGTGGCCAGCAGGGTCGACAAGCCGAGGGCCAGGGTGGCACGTTGCAGCAGGGAGGCAGTCATCAGGCGGTCCGGTGGGTACATCAGGTGGCGGCTCAGCTGTCGAGCGCACGTTGGGTGAGCAGGCGTTTGAGTGGCGCCAGCTGGTTGAGCAGACCCATGCCGCGGTTGCGGAGTTCCCGCGCCAGCGGCTGCGGGTGCGCAAACAGGTGCAGCAGGTTGTCGGTCACCCAGCCCATCGCCCGGGTGGGGCCGGCCCGCTCGCGCACATGGCGGCGCAGCAGGATCGGGTCACCCAGTGTGCGCCAGGGTTCCCGCGCGGCGATCACCCGGGCGAGGGACGCAGCATCGGCCAGCCCCAGGTTCAGCCCCTGGCCAGCCAGCGGGTGCACCTGGTGCGCCGCATCGCCCACCAGCACCCAGCCCGGGCCGCACAGCGGGCTGGCCTGGGCAATGGCCAGCGGCCAGGCAGTGCGCGCGCTGGCCAGGTGCAGCACGCCGGCCGCGCCGCCCGTGGCCTCGGCCAGCGCCGCCTCGAAGTCAGCCGCCGGCGCGGCCTGCAGGGCGGCGGCACGCTCGGCCGGCAGCGACCACACCAGCCCGAAGCTGCGGCCGGACTCGGGCCGGTCGAAGGGCAGCAGGGCCAGCACGTCGGGCGCACCGAACCACTGCCGCGCCACGTCGCCATGCGGCACATCGGCGACCAGGCGCGCGGCCAGCGCGGTGTGGCCGTAGGCATGGCGTTCGAATTGCACCCCCAGCGCTGCCCGGCTGGCCGAGGCCTTGCCTTCGGCCAGCACGGTGAGTGCCGCGCCGGCGATGGCCGGGTCGCCATCGGTCAGCATCACCAGGTGCGGGGCAAAGCGGGCGGCGGTGTGCAGCGTGGCTTCCAGCGCGGCGGCGTCGACGATCCAGGCCAGCGCCTCGCAGCCCTGCTGCCAGGCCGAGAAGCTGAGCAGCCCGCCGGGCGCATCGCCCGCCACCCGCATCTCGTCGACCGGGGTCACCGCGTCGGGCGGCAGGGCGTCCCACACCCGCAGCTCGGTCAGCAGGCGGCGTGAGGCGGCATTGAGTGCATAGGTGCGCACATCGGTCGTGGACGACGGTGTGGCCGACAGCGCAGCCGGCGCCGGACCGACCACACCCGCCCGCAAGCCCTGGCGGGCCAGGGCGAGGGCCAGTGTCAGGCCCACCGCGCCATCGCCGCGGATGCAAACATCGAGGCTTGGCATGTCAGCCCTGCCCGGACGGTCCGAATGCACGGATCGCACCAACGGTCCGAGCAAACGGAGCGCCCTTTCGGGGGGGCAGCGGGCGCAGTGCATGTGGGAGCATCATGGCCGGCATTGTAGAAACCCGGGGCGGCGGCTGATCGGCCGAATAAAATGGCAAGCACGGCGGTGCACGTTGCTCGTCGCCCCCTTCCTGCTGCGTGCGCCCGCCGTCAGCCCGAAAGCCTGAAAGTCCGAAAGCCCCCCATGAGCCTCCAATGCGGCATCGTGGGCCTGCCCAATGTGGGCAAGTCCACCCTCTTTAACGCGCTGACCAAGGCCGGCATCGCCGCCGAGAACTACCCGTTCTGCACCATCGAGCCGAACGTGGGCGTGGTGGAACTGCCCGACCCGCGGCTGGCGGCGCTGGCCGGCATCGTGCAGCCCGAGAAGATCGTGCCGGCCATCGTCGAGTTTGTCGACATCGCCGGCCTGGTGGCCGGTGCCAGCCAGGGTGAAGGCCTGGGCAACCAGTTCTTGAGCCACATCCGCGAGACCGACGCCATCGTCAACGTGGTGCGCTGCTTTGAAGACGACAACGTGATCCACGTGGCCGGCCGCGTGGACCCGATCTCTGACATCGAAGTGATTCAGACTGAACTGTGCCTGGCCGACATGAGCACCGTGGACAAGGCGCTCAACCGCTACACCAAAGCCGCCAAGTCG
>JBBRJU010000579.1:0-2256 GCA_038218895.1 Burkholderiales bacterium | reverse complement strand
CTGCTTGGAACTGCATCAGGTGGCGTGATGGTACCCAGCGCCAAGGCAGCACGGGTGCAGCCTTGGCGCTGGGCACGCGCGAGCCGGCGGTGTACGGCGCCACCACGCTGGCCGATGTGGAGGCGCTGTGCGCGGCCGCTGCCGCCGAGCGCGGTGCCACGGTGGAATGCCGCCAGAGCAACCACGAGGGCGTGCTGATCGACTGGGTGCAGGAGGCCGGTGCCCGCCACCGCGCCGGAACCCTGGTCGGCATCGTCTTCAATCCCGGCGCCTACACCCACACCAGCGTGGCCCTGCACGACGCCATCAAGGGCAGTGGCGCGCCGGTGATCGAGCTGCACATCAGCAATGTGCATGCACGCGAAGCCTTCCGCCACCACAGCTACATCTCGCCGGCAGCCGCCGGCATCGTGGTGGGTTTCGGGGTGGACGGCTATGTGCTGGCCATTGACGGCCTGCTGCGCAAGGCCAGGGCGGCAACACCCGCCACGCCGGGCTGAGCCGGCGCAGGCCGCCGCCAGACCGGTCCGATCGCGCTCAGGCCGCGGCGAGCACTGCGGCCGGAATCGTGTGGTTCTGGCCGCCGCGCTGGGCGATCTTGATCGCGCCCACCTGGTTGCCCAGCGCCACGCAGCGGGCCAGCGGCCAGCCCTGGCTCAGGCCATGCAGCAGCGCGCCGCGGAAGGCGTCGCCGCATCCGGTGGGGTCGACCACCGCTTCGGCCTTGACGCCGGGCACATGGGTGCGCGCGCCGTTGATCCACAGGTCGCAGCCCTCGGCGCCCAGGGTCACGATCACGCCTTGCAGGTTGGGCTGCTGCGACAGCGCCTCCAGCGTGGTCTCCATGCGCTCGCACAGCATTGCGGCCTCGTAGTCGTTCAACGCCACCCAGCTGGACTGGCTGACGAAGCTGCGCAGTTCGTCGCCGTCGAACATCGGCAGGCCCTGGCCCGGGTCGAACACGAACGGGATCTTTGCGGCGGCCAGCTGGGCGGCATGGCTGATCATCGCGTCGCGGCCGTCGGGCGCGATGATGCCCAGCGTGATGCCGCCGCCGTCCACCGGCACCACGGTGTTGTGGGCCAGCTGCATCGCGCCGGGGTGGAAGGCGGTGATCTGGTTGTTGTCCTGGTCGGTGATGATCATGCACTGCGCGGTGTAGGTGTCACCGGCGCGCAGCACCTGCGACGTGTCCAGGCCCCAGTCCTGCAGGCGCAGCAGGTAGTCGCCGCCGTCATTGCCCAGCGCGGCCATCACCAGCGGCTGGCCACCCAGCAGCTTCAGGCTGTAAGCGATGTTGCCGGCACAGCCACCGAACTCGCGCCGCATCGTGGGCACCAGAAAGCTCACGTTCAGGATGTGCACCTTGTCCGGCATGATCTGCTGCGAGAAGCGGCCGGGAAAGTTGGTGATGGTGTCGAAGGCGAGCGAGCCGCAGATCAGGACAGACATGGTGGTGGGCGGCCGGCAAGGGCAGCGTGGGTTGCAGAGGGATGCGCCGGGAGGGGAGCAGGGGGAAAACCTGGCGGAAACCGCGCCTGGTGGCGACGGGCCACCGTCAAGGGTAGAAGAGTTCCAGCGTGTAGCCGTCGACGCGGCGTGTACCGGTGGACACCAGCACCTGGATCGGCAGTTCCTGCCCGGCCTGTAGCGCTGCCTGCGGCACGCCCAGCTCGGCCACCGGCAGCACGCGGCGCGCCACCAGCTGGCCCTGCGGGCCGGTCAGGGCCAGGTCGAGCGCAGGCATCATCACGGCGGTGTCGGCGCGGTTGTGCAAGACCAGCTGCAGCCGGTACAAGCTGGAGCCTTCCAGCCGGTTCAGGCCCGAACTCTCCACCGACAGCAGCTGGATGCGCCGCAGTGGCTGCAGGCTGCAGCCGGCCAGCTGGCAGACCGTCTGCAGGGCCGGGGTGGTGCGCGGCAGGTGCGCGGCCAGGGTGTCGCGCCACAGCAGCGCCATCTGCAGCAATGCGCCCACCACCAGCAACAACACGCCGGCCCACAGGCCGGCGCGCATGGCCGGGTGGCGCCAGCGCGCCGTCCGCTCGGCCTGGCGCAGGAAGCTGGGCGCTGCCTCGGCCCGTGCCGGCGCAGCTGCCTTGGCCGGTGTCTGTGGAGGCGACAGCGGGGCCGGCGCTGCGGCGGTTTGCCTGCCCGCCAGGCTGGCTTCTACCGGGCTGGTGATCGGGGCTGTGCGCGCCCAGGCGGGGCCATCGTGCAGGCTGGGGTGCGGGCTGACCGGTGGCGCGGCCGGCG
>JBBRJU010000578.1:0-2259 GCA_038218895.1 Burkholderiales bacterium | reverse complement strand
TGCACCGCTGATCCAGTTGTACCGCAAGGCGCGGGCGATCACCGGCGTGAAGAAGGTGCTGATCGCCTCCGGCCTGCGCTACGACCTGGCGCTGCGTTCACCGGCCTATGTGAAGGAGCTGGTCACCCACCATGTGGGCGGCTACCTGAAGATCGCGCCCGAGCACACCGAGGGCGGGCCGCTCTCCAAGATGATGAAGCCCGGCATCGGCAGCTACGACCGCTTCAAGCAGCTGTTCGACAAATACAGCGCCGAGGCCGGCAAGCAGCAGTACCTGGTCCCGTACTTCATCGCCGCCCACCCGGGCACCAGCGACGAAGACATGATGAACCTGGCGCTCTGGCTCAAGCGCAACGGCTTTCGCGCCGACCAGGTGCAGACTTTCTACCCCAGCCCCATGGCCAGCGCCACGGCGATGTACCACACCGGCCGCAACCCGCTGAAGGGCCTGAGCCGCGATGCCGCCAGGACCGACCTGACGGAGAAGGTGGATGTCGTGCGCAGCGAGAAGCGGCGGCGCCTGCACAAGGCGTTTTTGCGCTACCACGACGCCGCCGGCTGGCCGCTGCTGCGTGAAGCGCTGACGGCCATGGGCCGGGCCGACCTGATCGGCAACGGCAAGAAGCACCTGGTGCCCAGCTACCAGCCTGCCGCCAAGCCCGGCATGCAGACCGGCGCGCGGCCCGATGCGCCAGCGGCGGCCTCCGCACCTGCCCGGCCCCGCCGCGGTGCGCTGCTGACCCAGCACACAGGCTTGCCGCCGCGCGCCACGGGCTCGGCCCGGCGCAAGCCGCTTTAGCCGTTCCAGCCGCTCCAGCCGCTTCAGCCGGCCGCAGCCACGCGCCGGCTGAGAGTCCGAGAGTCTTTCGAACATGCCCGCTCACCACCCCAAAACCCACCTGCGCGTCGTTTCAGATGCTCGCCATAGCCCCGGCTATGGCTGCGCCTTGCGCCTAGATCGGGCGTGTCTCGGGGTGTTGCTCGGACACGCTCGAATTCCTCTCAGCCTCTGAGGCGGCTCAGGCGACGGTATCCTGGTGCGGCGCCGTCACCTGGCGCAATGCCGCCAGCAGCGCCTGGGCATCCACGGGCTTGGACACCACCGCGTCCATGCCGGCGTCCAGGTAGCCTCTTCGCTGCTCGGGCATCACGTTGGCCGTGATCGCCACGATCGGGATGCGGCTCGTCCGGCCGGGCAGGGCGCGGATGGCGCGGGCCGCAGTCTCGCCGTCCATCTCGGGCATCTGGATGTCCATCAGCACCGCGTCGTACGCGGCGGCCTGCACCTGGGCCACCGCCTCGATGCCGTTGGCCACCACGTCGCAATGGTGGCCCCAGGCCTCGGCCAAGGCCTTGATCAGGATCTGGTTCACGGCGTTGTCCTCGGCCGCCAGCAGGCGCAGCGGCGGCAGCGGCGTGGCGGCAGGCGCTGCCCGGTGATTGCCGGGGCTCAGCGTGGCCGCAGGGTCGGCGGCGGCCGGCGCCAGGGGCAACACCAGCTGCACGGTGAAGCAGCTGCCCCGGCCCGGCGTGCTTTCCAGGCCGATGCTGCCGCCCATCAGGGTGACGATCTCCCGGCAGATCGCCAGGCCCAGGCCGGTGCCGCCATAGCGGCGTGCGGTGGAGCTGTCGGCCTGGGTGAAGCGGGTGAACAGCCGCGCCTGCACCTCGGCTGCGATGCCGATGCCGGTGTCGCGCACCTGCAGGGTCAGCGCCACGCGCTGGTCGGGCAACGGCTGGTGGTCCAGCGTCACCGTCACGCCGCCTTGCTCGGTGAACTTCAGCGCGTTGCCCACCAGGTTGAACAGCACCTGGCGCAGCCGGCTGGCGTCGCCCACCAGGCACGGCGGCAGGCCGGGCGCCAGCGCCAGCTGCAGGGCCAGGCCACGCGCCTCGGCGCGCTCGGCCAGCAGCGCGACCACGCCGCGCACGGTGTCGGCCAGGTGGAAGGGCTGCAGCTCCAGGTCCATGCGGCCGGCTTCGATCTTCGACAGGTCGAGGATGTCGTTGAGGACCGCCAGCAGGGTCTGCCCGGAGCTGCGGATCAGCAGGGCCTGGTGGTGCTGGCGGGCCGTCAGCGGGCTGTTCAACAGCAGGCCGATCATGCCCAGCACGCCGTTGAGCGGGGTGCGCATCTCGTGGCTCATGGTGGCCAAAAACCGCGACTTGGCCTCGTTGGCGGCCTCGGCGGCGCTCTTGGCAAGCGACAACTCACGCTCTGCGGTGGTGATGTCGCGGTAGACGCAGACGGTACCGCCG
>JBBRJU010000577.1:0-2261 GCA_038218895.1 Burkholderiales bacterium | reverse complement strand
GGCGGTACTGCCGGGCACCGCCCGGGACCGCCCGGACACCGGCTGTGCCGGGGGGCTGCGGATCCTTCTGCTGCCCTCCACTGGCGGGCCGGCGGTCGTGGCCGCTTGCCGTGGTGTTCGCCAGCGCACGGACAGCGCAGGTCTGCAGACTTATCTTCTTGCGCCAGCAAACCAACCAAAGGGGCCAGCATGAAGGGTTACGTGCAAGACATCGAGGCCATCACCACGCAGAACCAGGCGTTTCGCCAGGTTCTCTACACCGCCCGGCACTGCCAGTTGGTGGTGATGGCGCTGAAGCCCAAGGAGGAAATCGGCGCCGAGGTGCACAAGCTCGATCAGTTCTTTCGAGTCGAACAGGGCAGCGGCGAGGCCGTGCTGGACGGTGTTCGCACCGCAATCCGTGCTGGCTTCGCGGTGGTGGTTCCGGCCGGTGCCAAGCACAACATCATCAACACCGGGACCGAGCCGCTCAAGCTCTACACGGTCTATTCGCCACTCAACCACCGCGATGGTGTGGTGCACCAGACCAGCGCAGACGCCGAGGCAGACACCGAACACTTCGACGGCAAGACGTCGGAGTGATGGCGCCGAAGGCAGCTGAAGCCCTGCGGCCACACGCTGGCGAGCTGCCAGCATCCAAGCGGCGCGCAGGCGCAAACTGCAGCCTGCTACCGCAACATCTGCCCGGCCAATGACTCGCCGCCTGATTGCAACGGGCCCAGCGGGTTGACTTGATGTTCGACGCGCTCGTTATCTGGCTCACCGCCGAAATTGCGGAACAGCACGACGCCGTGGCTGACCACGACAAGCGCGTCGAACCGCCAGCCGCGCACCACGGTCGTGCGGTTGAAATTCAGGAAGTCGAGCAGGAAGTTGCCCTGGCGGTCGCGTGCCTCATGGGCGAAGTGGAATTCGTAGGCAATGCAGGCCATGCGCGCCTGGATGCAGTCGCGGATGCCGGGGTCCAGGTCGGCCATCGCGATGCTTGCATTCGGTGCCAGCCGCGACACCAGATCGGGATAAGGAATGATCCGGACATTGCGGATGCCATCGGTGTCGAACCCGATCAGCTTCAATGCACTGGCCGGGGTCTTGAGCGGTTCGATGCGTTCGAAGGCTGCCTTGGCCTGCTTGAATGACTGGAACGACGAACTGCTGCTGCTGGTGGCCGCCGGCAGCAGGCTGGCGCATGCACCCAGCGCCACCAGCAGCAACAGCAACAGCGGCAGCATCAGTGACATCGGCAGCCGGGGCGCCATGCGGTCAACCGCAAGGGCCCCCCTGCGCGCGGCAGGCCAAGGCATCGGCATCAAGGCTTGTGCGTCGCGTCCTTGACCAGTTTCTTCGCATCGCCGACGACATGTTGGGCCTTGCCTTCGGCTTCCCGGATGTGTCCCTTGACTTGTTGCTCCGTGCTGCCCACAGCCTTGCCGACTTGGGCCTGCACCTTGCCTGCAACTTCCTTGACAGTGCCCTTGACCTGGTCCTTGTTCATCGTGTTACCTCAATTGGTGAATGGAACGAATGGGGCAGCGCAGCTGCATCCCGCTGGCCAAGATAGCCATCCAGACCGACGGCGTCTGTGCGCTCGCGCACCTCGCGGGCTGCGTTCGGCGCGCAAGCGTGCCGCAGTGCAATGCGATTCGCCTGCCGCTGTGGCGCATGGCCGCTGTGGATGGCGCGGCCCCGCTGCCGGTGCGCCGGGTCACACTGCGACATGGCCGAGCCCTTCAAGCACCTGATCGATGCCACCGCCGTGCAGTCGATCGCCCACCATGTGCAGCGCGCCTGGCCTGGCTTCGACGCTGCGGGTTTCAGCCAGGCCGCGCTGTGCGGGCTGGACGCACTGGAGCTCAAGGCCCGGGTGCTGCAGGTGGCGCGGGCCCTGGTGGCGCAGCTGCCCACCGACGTGGACCGTGCCTGCGGCATCCTGGAAGCCAGCCTGGGCGCGGCGGGTGAAGGCGACGATCTGCAGGGCCTGCGCACCAGCGCCGCCGGCCTGGCCGGCTGGCCGGTGTGGCCACTGACCGAGGCGGTGGCGCTGCTGGCGGTGCCGCAGGCGCCTGCGCGCGGCCTGGCCGCCCTGCAGGCGATGACCCAGCGCATGACCGCCGAATTCGCGATCCGGCCGTTTTTCGTGCAGCAGCCGCAAACCACCTGGCGCACCGTGGGCGGCTGGCTGCAGCACCCCCGCGCCCATGTGCGCCGCCAGGTCCGTGAAGGCAGCCCGCCGCGCCTGCCCTGGGGCCAGCGGCTGCAGG
>JBBRJU010000576.1:0-2262 GCA_038218895.1 Burkholderiales bacterium | reverse complement strand
GCCCCCTTCGACGCCGGGCGGTACCGCCAGTTCATCAGCCTGCCCGGGATGTTGCAGGAGCGCGGCATCGTCGACGGCGGCGACGAATTGCTGCTGCACAGCCCGCTGGGGCTGGCCGGCCACGCGGTGGCGGCCAGTCTGTGGCTGGCCGAAGGCATGGCGCCGGGCCAGGCGGTGGGCGGGGCGCTGGACCGCAACCGCACCGAAGCCCTGCTGGACGCCGCCCGCGCGCTGGTCGATGCCAGCGCCCTGCCCACCACCGCCGGCGCCAGCGCGCCGCACCCCGGCCTGCTGGTGCTGCGCGCGCTGGGCCACCGGGTCGAGCCGGTGATGGCGCTGTTGCAGGCGGTGCGCGGCGCCTGGCGCCAGCTGCACTGGGGGCTGGGCGCCCACCCGCCGCGGGTGTGGCGCACCTGAAAGCCCATGCCGCCCCAGCAGGCCCACCTGCGCTGCCCGACAATCCACCCCCATGCTGATCGTCAACAAACTCATCCCCCAGGGCCGCGGCCTGGCCGCCGTGCTGGTGCGCCGCGCCGCCACCGTGCAACTCGACTGGGACGTGCGCCAGAAGAGCCGCTTCGACGCCACCGATTCCCAGGGCCGGACGCTGGGCGTGTTCCTGCCCCGCGGCACCCTGGTGCGCGGCGGTGACGTGCTGGTGGCCGACGATGGCTCGCTGGTGCAGGTGCTGGCCGCGCCGCAGCCGGTGCTGGAGGTGCGGCACTGCCCCCAGCATGGCAGCCCGTTCGACCTGCTGCGCGCCGCCTACCACCTGGGCAACCGCCATGTGGCGCTGGAACTGACGCCCGACCACCTGAAGCTGGAGCCCGACCATGTGCTGGCCGACATGCTGCGCCAACAGCACCTGATCGTGACCGAGACGCAGTCGGCCTTCGAACCCGAAGGCGGCGCCTATGGTGGTGGTGGTGGCCATGGCCATGGCCACGGCCATGACCACGCGCACGGACACCAGCACGACCACGGCCATGCCCATGCCACCGCGCCAGCCGCGCCAGCCGCGCCAGCGGCGCCGGGCCGGCCGCTGCCGGTGCCGGTGGTGGCGGCCACGCCGGCGCCGCATGTGCACGGCCCGGGCTGCGGCCACGACCATGGCGATGACCAGCACCACGGCCATGGCCACGCCAACAAGCGCGACCACGGCCACGGCCATTCCCACTGAGCGGGCGCACCACTGGCCATGCCGCGCGTGCGCCCCGGCCCCCGGCCCCTGCCGGCCCCCGCCCTGCTGCAGCTGATGTGGCTGGCCTCGCCGGCGCTGCCGGTGGGTGGCTTCAGTTACTCCGAAGCGCTGGAAGCCGCGGTCGACCAGGGCCTGGTCAGCGACGAAGCCAGCGCCGCGCGCTGGCTGCAGGACCAGCTGCACCTGAGCCTGCAGCGCGCCGACCTGCCGCTGCTGGCCAGCGCCATCCATGCCTGGCAACGGCGTGACATGGCCCGTCTGACGGTGCTGAATGACTGGGCGCTGCAGACCCGGGAAACCTTCGAGATGCGCCAGCAGACCGAGCAGATGGGCCGCTCGCTGGCCGACTGGCTGCGCCAGCGCCACCCGCACGACGACCGCCTGCCGCTGCTGGCGGCACTGCAGCCCTCGCCCACCTGGCCGCTGGCGTTTGCGCTGGCCGCGGCCACCACCGGCGCACCGCGGCGCGAATCGCTGCTGGCCTTCGGCTTCAGCTGGGCCGAGAACCAGGTGGGCGCGGCCGTCAAGTCGGTGCCCTTGGGCCAGAGCGCCGGCCAGCGTCTGCTGGGCGCCCTGGCCATGGCCTTGCCGGCGGTGGTCGATGCGGCCCTGGCCACCGCCACTGCCGGCGACACCGCGCGCCAGAACCTGGCGCCGATGCTGGCGATCCTGTCCGCCCGGCATGAGGCCCAATACTCCCGGCTGTTCCGCAGCTGATTTTCTAGGAACCGAAAACCATGGACCTCAACGAACTGCGGACCGAGCGCCGGGCCGCTCCCAAGCCGGCCCGCATCCCCTCGGGGGATCGGCCGATGTACCCATCGGACGAAGGGCAGCCATGACCACACTGCACAACATTCCCGGCCGCACCAAGAAGCTTCCGCCGCTGCGTGTGGGCGTGGGCGGCCCGGTGGGGTCGGGCAAGACCACGCTGGTGGAGATGCTGTGCAAGGCCATGCGCGCGCGCTGGGACCTGGTGGTCGTCACCAACGACATCTACACCAAGGAAGACCAGCGCCTGCTCACCGTGGCCGGTGCGCTGGAGCCCGATCGCATCATGG
>JBBRJU010000575.1:0-2298 GCA_038218895.1 Burkholderiales bacterium | reverse complement strand
AACGACAGCCAACGGAGATTGCATCGGTGACTGCTAGAAAAGGAAGGTGGCGCCGACCTCGAACAGCTTCTCCACCTCACGCACCTGGCGCTTGCGCGGCACGAAGACGATGACATGGTCGTCGCGCTCGATCACCGTGTCGTGGTGGGGAATGATCACCCGCTTGACCGGTGGCAGTGCGCCCGGCGCTGCCGGCTCGGCACCGCGCACCAGGGCGCCGATCTGCGCGCCGGCAGGCAGCTTGATCTCGTCGATGCGCCGGCCCACCACCTTGCTGGTCTTGCGGTCACCGCGGGCCACTGCCTCCAGCGCCTCGGCCGCGCCGCGGCGCAGGCTGTAGACAGCGGCCATGTCGCCACGGCGCACATGTGCCAGCAACTCACCGATGACGGTCTGTGCCGGGCTCAGCGCAATGTCGATCTGCGTGCCCTGCACCAGCTCGGCATAGGCGCGGCGGTTGATCAGCGCCAGCACCCGCCGTGCGCCCATGCGCTTGGCCAGCAGGCAGGACATGATGTTGTCCTCGTCATCATTGGTCAGGGCAATGAACAGGTCGATGTCCTGCACCTGCTCCTCTTCCAGCAGGTCTTCGTCGGTGGCGTCGCCGTGCAGCACCAGCACGCTGCTGTCCAGCTGGGTGCTCAGGTACTCGCAGCGGTCCAGCCGCGGCTCGATCAGTTTGAGCCGGCATTGCCCCTGGATATGCCGCGCCAGCCGCAGCCCCACCTTGCCGCCGCCGGCGATCAGCACCCGCCGCACTGGTGCGTCGCGCAGGCGCAGGGCGTCCAGCACACGTCGGATGTCGGCCGTGGCGGCGAGCACGAAAACCTCGTCGCCGGGCTCGATGCGGGTGGCGCCATCACACACCACACGCCGGTCATTGCCCAGGTCGTCTCGCCGATAGATGGCGACAAAGCGCATCTCCACGTCGGGCACCAATTGCGGCAGCTCGGAGATCACATGCTGCGCCATCGGCCCGCCGCCGACCACCCGCACCGCCACCAGGCTGGCCGCACCGCCGGCAAATTCCAGCACCTGCAGCGCCTCGGGGAACTCGATCAGCTGGCGGATCGTGGCGGTGACCGACTCTTCCGGGCACAGCACCGCATCCACCGCAAAACCGTCCACACCCAGCAGTGCGCTGCCCTGTTGAAACTCGGCCGACCGCAGCCTGGCAATGCGGGTGGGGATTCCGAACAGGCTGTGCGCCACCTTGCAGGCCACCAGGTTCGTTTCGTCGGCCGACGCGCAGGCGATCAGCATGTCGGCGTCGCGTGCGCCGGCGGCCTCCAGCACCGAGGGCTGGAAACCATTGCCGGCCACACCCCGCAAATCCAGCCGCTCCTGCAGCGCGCGCAGCCGCTCGGGGCTGGTGTCGATCACGGTGATGTCGTTCTTCTCGCTCACCAGGCTTTCGGCCACACTTTCGCCCACCCGGCCCGCGCCCAGGATGATGATGTTCATCGCAGGTTTGTCCGGCCGACGATCGGGGTGGAGACTGCCCTTCCGGGGGGCAGCGGACAAGTTGGGCGTGGCAAGGTCATGCCAGGATGATACGGAGCGCCGCAGCCTGTCGGCCCGGGCTGCAGTTCGTCGCAGCGCGAACGGGGAGCCTCGGCCCAGGCGATATGGTGTGCTACATCAGCAACACACTCGGATGTCTGCATGCAAGCCTGGCACCAGCACCTGCCTATCTACCAGCAACTGGCCGACCAGCTGGCCGCCCGCTTGCTGGACGGTGAGCTCAGCGAAGGCGAGCCCATGCCGTCGGTGCGCACCCTGGCCAGCCGTTACCTGCTGAACCCGCTGACCGTCAGCCGCGCGCTGCAGGCGCTGGACGAAGACGGCCTGCTGGAAAACCGCCGCGGCCTGGGCCTGTACGTGCGCCCCGGCGCCCGCGAACGCCTGCGCCAGGCCGCGCGCGCGCGGTTTTTGACCAACGACTGGCCGGCGCTGCGTGCCCAGCTGCGGCGCCTGGGCATCGAACCCCAAGACCTGAACTGGACGCCATGACATGCAAGCGCTGATCGAAGCCCGCAGCCTGAATCTGCACTACGGCCGCAAGAAGGCCCTGGACGACCTGAGCTTTGCGGTGCTGCCCGGCCGCGTGGTCGGCCTGCTGGGCCACAACGGCGCGGGCAAGACCACGCTGATGAAGGCGCTGGTGGGCCTGCACCCGGCCGAAGGCCAGCTCAGCGTGCTGGGCCGCAACCCGCACCGAGACCGCGTGGCCCTGCTCGAACACCTGGCCTACATCCCCGACGTGGCCATCCTGCCGCGCTGGGCCAAGGTGTCGCA
>JBBRJU010000574.1:0-2302 GCA_038218895.1 Burkholderiales bacterium | reverse complement strand
GCCAGCCCCAGCGTTGCCACCGAACACTCGACTTCAAAAGTCTGTTCATGCGGCTGCCCGCGGGTCTGCGCAATGCGGTAAGCCGGCACAGCCACCCGCCTGGCTTGCAGCCACTCTTGCAATTCAGTCTGGGCGTCCTTGCTCCAGCAGACGGCCTCAGTGCTGGAGATCAGCTCACCAAACAGCACGCAGACCAGGCGCGTGGCTGCGGGCAGGCCGCCATCGAGGTAGAGGGCACCGATCAGCGCCTCCACCGCATCGGCCAGGATCGACGGGCGCTGGGCTCCACCGCCTCGGGCCTCGCCTTCGGACAGGCGCAGCACGTCGGGCAGGGCCAGCACCAGCGCCGCCCGGTGCAGGCTGTCTTCGCGCACCAGGTGGGCACGCACGCGGGTCAGGTCGCCTTCGTCCGACGCCGAGAAACGCTCGTAGAGCAGGGCCGAGACGGCCATCGCCAGCACGGCGTCACCCAGGAATTCCAGCCGCTCGTTGTGGTCGGCACCGAAGCTGCGGTGGGTGAGCGCGCGCTGCAGCAGTGCCTGATCGGCAAAGCGGTGGCCCAGCCGTTGCTGCAGACCGTCCAAGCGCTGATCAGGGTGGGGTGCCATGGCTCCAGTCGGGGGCATCCGATCGAAACGGACCGTGGTCCGGCAAGCCGGGCATCCGGCCCGCCGAACCCACAGTCACTTTGAACGCCCAGCGTACTTGATCAACAGGAACACCGGGCCGAAGAGTTCAATTTCCTTCTCGTAGGCAAAGCTGATCACCACCCGTTCGTTCTCCTTGGTGATGTCAAGTTCCTTGCCCAGCAGCGAGGTGATGGTGGCGTCGATCTGGCGCTGCTTGTCGAAGGCGACACGGATCTCTGCCACGGTCTTGGCCGGGCTGGCAGCGATGCGGTCGACCACACCCTGGATGGTGTAGAACTCGGTGACCGTGGGCAGCACCCGCACCAGCAGGTAGCCGACGAAGCCCACGATGATGGCCCAGGACAGCAGGCCGATCAGCGTGAGGCCGCGGCGCGGGGCCGGTGCCGGTGCAGATGGGCGTGTCGGTGAACGTGTCGGCGTGTGCATGGTGCCTCGGGTGGGGCGCGGCTTCAGTTGAAGCTGCCGATGCGGCGCAAGTTGCCGAAGTTCATCCACACCATGAAGGCCCGGCCGACGATGTTGGCGTCGGGCACGAAGCCCCAATAGCGTGAATCCTGTGAATTGTCGCGGTTATCGCCCATCACGAAATAGTGGCCAGCTGGCACTTTGCAAGACACACCTTCGGCGGTGTAGCGGCAGTTGTCACGGAAGTTGACGAAGCTCTCCATCGGCCGGTAGATCGACGCGCGCTTCGGGTCGACCAGGATGCCATGGGCGACATCGCCCAGCTTTTCGCTGAACCTGGGTGCGTAGCGCATGCTGTCGTCGTCGTAAAAATCACCCTGGGCCTGCACTGGCGCCAGCTGGCCATTGATGGCCAGTTGCTGGTTGGTGTAGGTGATCTCGTCACCGGGGATGGCAACCACGCGCTTGATGTAATCCACCCGCGTATCGACCGGATAACGGAAGACGACCACGTCGCCGCGCTTGGGGTCGTTGTTCTGGATGATCTTGGTGTTGATCACCGGCAGGCGCACGCCGTAGTGGAATTTGTTCACCAGGATCAGGTCACCCACCAGCAGCGTGGGCACCATCGAGCCCGACGGGATCTTGAACGGCTCGAACAAGAACGAGCGCAGCAGGAACACCGCCAGGATCACCGGGAACAGCCCGGCCGTCCAGTCCAGCCACCAGGGCTGCATCAACAGCTTCTCGCGCGCGGCAGCCACGTCGCCGTCCACCTTCGCGATCCCCATCTTGCCGAGTTCGGCACGGCGCTGCGTGTCTTGCGCCGTCAGGGCCTCGGCGGCGGCCAGCCGCGCTGGTGCGAACCGGAAACGCTCGGCCAGCCAATAGGCCAGCGTGACCACCGTCAATACAAAGAGCAGCAGCGAGAAGTTGCCGATCCAGTAGCCCAGCCACCAGCCGCCGCCGTAGACCAGCAGGGCGCCGTACAACACGGCGGTCAGAGCACTCATCATGGGCAGGTGTGGTTGTTCTTGAACGGATAGGGGTCAGTCATCGACCTGCAGGATGGCGAGGAAGGCTTCTTGCGGCACCTCGACCGAGCCGATCTGCTTCATGCGCTTCTTGCCTGCCTTCTGCTTTTCGAGCAGCTTCTTCTTGCGGCTGATGTCACCGCCATAGCATTTTGCCAGCACGTTCTTGCGCAGCGCCTTGATGTTCTCGCGGGCGATGATGTTGGCGCCGAT
>JBBRJU010000573.1:0-2310 GCA_038218895.1 Burkholderiales bacterium | reverse complement strand
GGTGCACCACCGTCACCTGGATGCCGGTGGGCCCCAGCTCGTCGGCCATGTTCTTGGCCAGCGCGGCCACCGCCACGTTGCGGATGCTGCCCACGGTGTTGCCAGTCTGGCGCGCGGCCAGGCCGCTGATGTGCACGATGCGGCCCCAGCCGGCTGCCTGCATGCCCGGCACCACCGACTGGCTGCAGCGGATGTAGCCCATCACCTTGGTGTCGAGCTCGCTCTGGAAGAATGCACCGGTGATCTCGCCCAGCTTGGGCGGGCCGGCATCACCGGCCGGCTCGGCGGCCGCGTTCACCAGGATCTGCAGCGGCCCGCCCAGGCGGGCAGCGGCGTCGGCCACAGCGGCCTGCACTGCTGCACCGTCGCGGGTGTCGGCCACCACACCGACCACGGTGCGGCCGGTCTCGGCCATCAGCTCGGCCGCCGCGGCGGCCAGCGTGGTGGCGTCGCGCGCCAGCAGGGCCACGTCGGCACCTTCTTGCGCCAGGGCGCGGGCCACGGCCTTGCCGATGCCCCGGCTGCCGCCGGTGACAAGCGCGCGCTTGCCGCGAAGTTCGAGATCCATGGCTGCCCCTGGGTTGGTGGTCGAGGCGCCAGCTTACGTGCGTGGGCGGCGGCGCTACAGTCACCCGCATGACCTATGAACTGCACTACTGGCCCAGCATCCCCGGCCGCGGCGAATTTGTGCGCCTGGCGCTGGAGGCCGCCGGCGTGGCCTATGTCGATGTGGCGCGTGGCGACGACGCCGCCGGCCAGGGCCTGCCGGCGATGATGCAGCTGCTGCACGACCGGCAGCAGCCGCACCCGCCGTTCGCGCCACCGGTGCTGAAGGACGGCGCCCTGCTGATCGGCCAGACCGCCACCATCCTGCAGCACCTGGGCCCCACGCTGAAGCTGGTGGGCCGCAGTGATGCAGCGCGGGTGTGGACGCAGCAGATCCAGCTCACCATCGCCGACATGGTGACCGAAGCACACGACAGCCACCACCCGATCGCCAGCAGCCTGTTCTACGAAGACCAGCAGGCCGAGGCGCTGCGCCGCGCCACCCTGTTCTGCCGCGAGCGCCTGCCCAAGTACCTGCAGTGGTTTGAATCGATCATCGCCCGCAACCCGGCCGGCACGCGCCACCTGGTGGGCGGCAAGCTGAGCTATGCCGACCTGTCGCTGTTCCAGCTGGTCGAAGGGCTGCGGTTTGCCTTTCCACGCGCCACCCAGGCGGTGCTGGCGGCCACGCCGGGCGTGGTGGCGCTGCATGGCCGGGTGGCGGCACTGCCGAAGTTGAAGGCCTACCTGCGCAGTGACCGTCGCATCGCGTTCAACCAGCAGGGCATCTTCCGCCAGTACCCTGAACTGGACATCGTCTAGCCATGCCCAGCCTGCCCACGTTGCCACCAGCCGCCCGCCCGGGCGATGTGCTGGCTGCCATCGACACGCCGGCTCTGCTGCTCGATCTCGATGCCTTCGAGCACAACCTCGATGTGATGCAGGCCGCCGCCACGGCCGCTGGCGTGGCGCTGCGCCCGCATGCCAAGGCACACAAGACGCCGGCCATCGCGCGGGCCCAGTTGCAGCGCGGCGCGGTGGGCATCTGCTGCCAGAAGGTGAGCGAGGCGCTGCCCTTTTTGCAGGCTGGTGTGGCCGACATCCACATCAGCAACCAGACGGTGGGCCTGGCCAAGGCCACGCTGCTGGCACAGCTGGCGCTGCACGGCCGCTTCAGCGTCTGCGTCGACCATGCGCAGCAGGTGGCCGACCTGGCTGCAGCCACCGCAGCGCAGGGCAGCCGGCTGGCGGTGTGCATCGAGATCGACATCGGCCAGGGCCGCTGCGGCGTGGCCGATGCGCCGGCCGTGCTGCGCCTGCTGGACGCGCTGGCGCCGCACCCGCAGCTGCGCTTTGGCGGCCTGCAGGCTTACCAGGGTGGTGTGCAGCATGTGCGCGGCCATGCCCAGCGGCGCGCCGCTGCCGCCCAGGCCGCCGACCGCACGGCGGCGGTGGTGGCGGCGCTGGCCGCCGCCGGCGTGGCCTGCCCGGTGGTCACCGGCGGTGGCAGCGGCAGTGTCGAGTTCGATCTGGCCAGCGGCGTCTACACCGAGCTGCAGCCAGGCAGCTATGTGTTCATGGACGCCGACTACGGCCGCAATGAGGCCGGTGCCGAGCTGCGCTTTGTGCACAGCCTGTTCCTGGCCAGCACGGTGATGAGCGAGGGCGGTGGCGGGCGCTGCATCGTCGATGCCGGGCTGAAGTCGCTGGCAGTCGATTCCGGTCTGCCGCTGCTGTGGCAGGGCGGCGCGCCCAGCACCACGC
>JBBRJU010000572.1:0-2317 GCA_038218895.1 Burkholderiales bacterium | reverse complement strand
GGGTCTGCAGCACGGCCTGTTCGGCGGCAAACAGGCTGCGCTGGGCCTCCAGCAGTTCCAGCGTGCTGGCCGCGCCCTGCTCGGCGCGCAGCGTGGTCAGGCGCGCGGTCTCGCGGGCGGCGGAGCGCTGCGCCTCCAGCGCCTCACGCTGGGCGCGCCAGGTGGCGCGGCCGGCCAGCGCGTCGGCCGTTTCGCGGAAGGCCGCCTGGATGGCCCGCTCGTACTGCGCCTGCGCCGCCATGCGGGTGGCCTGGGCGCTGTCCAGGTTGGCCTGGCGGCGGCCACCGTCGAAAACGGTCAGTACCAGGTTGGCAGCCAGCGTGTAGGCGAAGTTGCCGCCCTCGAACAAGCCCGACAGCTGCGGCGACGCCTGCCCGGCCTGCCCGGTCAGGGTGATGCTGGGCCAGAAGGCCGCCCGCGCTGCGCCGATGTTGGCGTCGGCCGCCCGCAATGCGGATTCAGCCTGCATCACATCGGGCCGGCGCAGCAGCACCGCCGATGACAGGCCGGCCGGCACCTCGGCCAACCAGGCCTCATCGGCCAGCAAGGGGCCTGGGGCACCGCTGTCGGCCGGCACCGGGCGGCCCAGCAGCAGGGCCAGCGCATTGCCGTCCTGCGCGCGCTGGCGTTCCAGTTGCGCCAGCGTGGCGCGGGCCTGGGCCACCAGCGCCACCTGGGCCTGCAGCTCCAGCTGGCTGGCGGCGCCGGCCGCCTCGCGCAGGCGCACCAGCTGCAATGTCTGGTCGCGGCTGGCCAGGGTCTGGCGCGCCCGCTGCAGCAGTTCATCATCGGTCTGCAGTGCCAGGCCGGCCTGCAGCACTGCGGCCACCACCGTCAGCTCGGCGGCGCGCCGGGCCTGGGCGGCCGACAGGCTCTGGGCCAGCGCGGCGTCGCTCAGATTGGCCAGGCGGCCGAACAGGTCGATCTCCCAGCTGGCCAGCTGCACGCCGGCGGCCAGGGCATTGGCCTGCTCACCCTGGCGGTCGGGCGCGCGACTGGCGCTGAGCCCCGCGCCCAGGGTGGGCAGCCGGCTGGCGTCGGTGGCGCGGAACTGCGCTTGCGCACGCTGCACATTGGCTGCGGCCACCCGCAGATCGCGGTTGTGGACCAGGGCCACGGTCACCCATTCCAGCAGGCGCGGGGCGCGCACCACGTCGCGCCACAGCAGGGCGGGCGTGTCGTCGACGGTGCCGGCGGCGGCCGGCAGCCGTGCCGGCACGTCGGCCTGGGCCAGGGCCTGGTCGGGCGGCGCAGCCTTCCAGCCCGACGGGGCGGCGCAACCGGCCAGTGACAGCACCAGCAGCAGTGCCAAGGCGGCCGCCGGTGGCTGGGCACCGGCGGAGCGGCAGTTCAGGGCGCGGGTGCGCGCGCGGGTCAGGGCGCAGTCCAGGGCGCGGCTCATGCCGAATCTCCTGGCCTGGCCGGCGTGGCCACCGGGATGCGCGACGGTGTGTGCGGCGAAGGCATCGGTGGCGAGATCGACCTGCCATGCGGCGCCCCGCCCGAGGCCGGGAACAGCCGGCGCACCACCACGTAGAACACCGGCACCAGGAACACCGCCAGCACGGTGGCGGTGATCATGCCGCCCATCACCCCGGTGCCGATGGCACGCTGGCTGTTGGCGCCGGCACCGCTGGCCAGGGCCAGCGGCAGCACGCCCAGGATGAAGGCCAGCGAAGTCATCACGATCGGCCGGAACCGCAGGTGGCAGGCGGTCAGCGTCGCCTCGATCAGGCCCTTGCCCTCGGCCTGCAGGTCCTTGGCGAACTCGATGATCAGGATCGCGTTCTTCGCCGACAGGCCGATCACCGTGATCAGACCGACCTTGAAGTACACGTCGTTGGGCATGTCACGCAGCCACACGCCGGCCAGCGCCCCCAGCACACCCAGCGGCACCACCAGCAACACCGCCACCGGGATGGTCCAACTCTCGTACAGCGCGGCCAGGCACAGAAACACCGCCAGCATCGAGAACGCGAGCAGGATGCCGGCCTGCGCACCCGAGAGCTTCTCTTCCCGGCTCTGGCCGGTCCATTCGAAGCCGAAGCCCGCTGGCAGCTGCCCGGCCAGGCGCTCCATCTCGTCCATCGCCTCGCCGGTGCTGCGGCCGGGCGCGGCGTCGCCGGCCAGGCGCATGGCCGGGTAGCCGTTGTAGCGGGTGGTCTGCATCGGGCCGGTGATCCAGCGGGTGCTGGCAAAGGCCGACAGCGGCACCAGCTGGCCGCGGTTGTTGATCACCTGCAGCTTCAGCAGGTCTTCGGGCACCATGCGCGCCGGCGCATCGGCCTGCACCACCACCCGCTGCAGCCGGCCGCGG
>JBBRJU010000571.1:0-2322 GCA_038218895.1 Burkholderiales bacterium | reverse complement strand
GCCACCCACAACGCCCTGGTGGTGTTTGCCGACGGCAGCTACCTGGAGCTGATCGCCTTCCTGCGGCCGCACCCCGGCCACCGCTGGGGTACGCATGCGGCGCGGGGCCACAGCGGCTTCGTCGACTTTGCACTGCTGCCGCCCAGCGTGGGCGCGGTGGTGGCCGAGGCCACCGCCCGCGGCCTGGCCTACCAGGGCCCGCAGGACGGCGGCCGGCTGCGGCCCGACGGCGCGCGCCTGGCCTGGCAGATCGGCACACCGCCCGCGCCCGAGCTGCCTTTCCTGTGTGGCGACATCAGCCCACGCACGCTGCGTGTGCCCGAAGGTGCACTGCGCCAGCACGCCAACGGCGTGACCGGCGTGGCCTGCGTGACGGTGGCAGTGGCCGATCTGGACGCCAGCCTGGCGCGTTATGCCGCCCTGTTGGGCCAGGCAGGCGAACGCCTGCCGCTCACCGGCCTGGGCCTGCAGCTGGCCCGGCTGCAACTGGGCGCGGCCAGCCTGCTGCTGGTGGCCCCAGGCGCCGGCGCCCACGGCCCGGCGGCGCAGGCGCTGCACAGCGCGCTGGGCGGCCGGGCGGCAGGGGTGGTCGGGCTGGCCCTGCGCGGGCCGGCGGCGGCCGGGCTGTCACTGACACGCACCCACGGCGCGCCGATCGAGATCGTGGCGGGCAGCAGCACCTAGCCCGGGCTGCGCGCAGCCTGCGCAGACACGGCAGCGCTGGCCTGGCGCCAGTGTTCATCGCCAAAGGCTTGCTCCGGGCGATGCAGCAAGGCGTGCTGAGCGTCTTTGCCGCGAGAGCCGGCCAGGTGCCGGCCCGTGTCTCCCAGCCGCACCACGCGCTGCAGGCCGCCGTGCTGCTGCCACCGCCAGCTGCGCTGGGTGGCGCGCGCCCGAGCCCGAGCGCAACCGTAACCGTAACCGTAACCGGAACCGGAACCGTAACCGTAACCGTAACCGTAACCGCAACCGCAACCGCAACCGCAACCGCAGGCGCAGGCGGTTGCTGCGCCGCCGGCATATTCGTTTTTCGTCTGAGCTAGCGCGATCTTCGTGGTTCGGGCGCCAGGGCCGCCACTTCACAATCGCGCCCCGGCCACCCCTGGCCAGCTTTGTCTTTGACTGCCGCTCGATGCCCTCGTCTTTCCATCTGCCCCGCCGCGCCCTGCTGTCACTGGCCGCCGCCCTGCCCCTGGGCCTGGCCCTGCCCGCCCAGGCTGCCACCACCCTGCTGAACGTCAGCTACGACGTCAGCCGCGAGTTCTACAAGGACTACAACGCGGTGTTTGCTGCGCACTGGAAGAAGACCACCGGCGAGAGCCTCACCCTCAACCAGAGCCACGGTGGCAGCAGCCGGCAGGCGCGCAGCGTGGTCGAGGGCCTGGAGGCCGATGTCATCACGATGAACCAGGCCAACGACATCGACATCCTGGCCGACCTGGGCAAGCTGATCCCCGCCGACTGGGCCAGGCGCCTGCCCGACAACAGCGCGCCCACCACCAGCATCAGCGTGATCCTGGTGCGCAAAGGCAACCCGAAGAACATCCGCGACTGGAGCGACCTGGGGCGTGCAGGCGTGGGCGTGATCATCCCCAACCCCAAGACCTCGGGCAACGGGCGCTACACCTACCTGGCGGCCTGGGGCGCGGCGCTGCAGGCCGGCTTGGCGCCGGCGGCCGCGCAGGCACTGGTGGAACGCATCTTCGCCAACGTGCCGGTGCTCGACGGCGGCGGCCGTGGCGCCACCACCACCTTTGCCCAGCGCAACATCGGTGATGCGCTGGTCACCTTCGAGAGCGAAGTGCCGCTGATCCAGCGTGAATTCGGCGCCGGCCTGGAGGTGGTCTACCCCAGCCGCACCATCCTGGCCGAGAACCCGGTGGCCGTGGTCCACAAGGTGGTCGACAAGAAGGGCACACGCAAGCAGGCCGAGGCCTACCTGAAGTATCTGTGGAGCGACGAAGGCCAGGCGGTGGCTGCCAGGCACCACCTGCGCCCGCGCAATGCCAAGGTGGCAGCCCAGTACGCCAAGGATTTCCCCCAGGTGAGCACCTTCACCGTGGACGCGGTGTTCGGCGGCTGGAAGAAGGCCCAGGCCGACCACTTCAACGACGGCGGGCTGTACGACTTGGTCATCGCCAAAGCCAAGAAGCGCTGAGCCAGCGCCATGTTCCTGCGCAAGACGCTGCTCACGCGCCACAGCGTGCTGCCCGGTTTCGACCTGGCATTGGGCTTCACCCTGCTGTACTTGAGCTTCATCGTGCTGATCCCGCTGTCGGCGGCGTTTCTCAAGACCTTCACCATGACCTGGCCGGCGTTCTG
>JBBRJU010000570.1:0-2325 GCA_038218895.1 Burkholderiales bacterium | reverse complement strand
CGCCATCCTGGAACAGCACGGCATCGACCGGGTGCGGAGCCTCTGACCATGCCGGTACCGGCGCGGCCCAAGATTTATCACATCTGCCATGTGGACCGTTTGCCGTCCATCGTGGCGGGCGGGCTGCTGTCCGACGCCGAGGTGCAGCGCCTGGCGCCGCCGGGCACGGTGATCGGCATGGGCAACATCAAGCAGCGCCGGCTGACCGAGCTGACGCTGACCAGCCACCCAGGGCTGTATGTCGGGCAATGCGCGCCGTTCTATTTCTGCCCGCGCTCGGTGATGCTGTTCCTGATCCACAGGCGGAACCCCGCGCTGACTTACAAGGGCGGTCAGGCGCCGATAGTGCACTTGGAAGCCGACCTGAACGATGCCGTTGCTTGGGCGCAGGCCACCGGCCGGCGCTGGGCGTTCACACTGTCCAATGCGGGCTCTTACTACTTTGAGGATCGAACCGATCTGGCGCAGCTTGACCAAGTCGACTGGAGCGCCGTCGCCACCACACAGTGGCCTGCCGTGAAGGAGCGCAAGCAGGCCGAATTCTTGGTGGAGCAGAGCTTTCCGTGGCAATTGATCGAGCGTATCGGCGTGTACTCTGCAGCCATTCATACTCAGGTGGCGCATGCCTTGCCCGTGGGCGGGCACCGGCCGCCAGTGGCCGTGCTGCCGGCCTGGTACTACTGACAAGGAGACCGCAATGATCGAACTGACCAGCGGCGACATTCTGAAGGACGATTCGGAGGCGATCGTCAATACCGTCAACTGCGTTGGCATCATGGGCCGCGGCATTGCGCTGCAGTTCAAGAACGTCTGGCCCGACAACTTCAAGGCCTATGAGGCCGCCTGCAAGCGAGAGGAGGTTCAGCCCGGCCGCATGTTTGTGTACGAGGTGGGGCAACTGACGGCGCCTCGATTCGTCATCAACTTCCCAACCAAGCGCCACTGGCGCGGTAAGAGCCGCATCGAAGACATCGACTCGGGGCTGAAGGCACTGGTTAGCGAAGTCCGCACCCGCGGCATCCGATCTGTGGCCATTCCGCCGCTGGGCAGCGGCCTGGGCGGGTTGGAGTGGAGCGACGTGCGGCCCCGCATCGAAGCCGCAATGAGCGAAATGCCCGACGTGCGCGTGCGCATCTTTGAACCCAAGGGCGCGCCGGCGTCCGACGTGATGCAGCACCGCCGCGAGGTGCCTGCGATGACGGCCGGCCGGGCGGCGCTGGTGGAGCTGATGGGTCGCTACATTCGTGGGCTGCTCGACCCGACCATCACGCTGCTGGAAGTTCACAAGCTGATGTATTTCATGCAGGAAGCCGGCGAGCCGCTGCGTTTGAAGTACGTGAAGGCATCCTACGGCCCGTATGCACAGAACCTGCGGCATGTGCTGCTTGCTATCGAAGGGCATCTGGTGGCAGGTTACGCCGACGGCGGGGACGCCCCCGACAAGCCGCTGACGCTGGTGCCCGGTGCGGTGGCCGATGCCAATGCCTTCCTGGAGGCCAACGCCGGCACGCGCGAGCGCTTCGACCGCGTCGGTCAGTTGGTGGAAGGTTTCGAGACCCCCTTCGGCCTGGAGTTGCTGACCACAGTGCATTGGGTAGCGCGGAACGAGAGCCAAGCACAGAGCTCGGCCGATGTCGTGGAGCGCACCTACGCCTGGAACGATCGCAAGCGGCAGTTCACGCCGCGCCAGATCGGGATCGCGCTGAAGGTGTTGGCGCGGCAGGGGTGGATAACGCCGGTGCGAGAGGGTGAGGCAGCCGCGTGAAACTGCACTTCGAAGCCGACCTGCCTTACCAGGCCAACGCCATCGAGGCGGTGTGCGACCTGTTCCGGGGCCAGGAAGTGTGCCGTTCGGAATTCACCGTCACCCTGCGCGCCGCTGGCACGGCCGACGATGCCGGCACCAGCCCTTTGCAAGGCACGCTGGAGGGCATGGCCGAGACCCCGCAAGGTGGCGTGGGCAACCGCCTGACCTTGCTGGACGACGAGGTGAACGACAACCTCAAGGCCATCCAGCTGCGCAACGGCCTGCCGCCGTCAACCCAGCTGTCGGGCGACTTCACCGTGGAGATGGAAACCGGCACGGGCAAGACCTACGTCTACCTGCGCACGGTGTTTGAGCTGAACAGGCGCTACGGCTTCACCAAGTTCGTCGTCGTGGTGCCGTCGGTGGCCATCAAAGAGGGCGTGAACAAGACGCTGGAGATCACGCGTGACCACCTGGAGGGCCTGTACCCCGGCGCCAAGGGCTACGAGTTCTTCCAGTACGACTCGGCCAAGCTGGGCCAGGTGCGCAACTTCGCCACCAGCCCCAACGTGCAGATC
>JBBRJU010000569.1:0-2328 GCA_038218895.1 Burkholderiales bacterium | reverse complement strand
CGATGTAGGCGTAGTCCAGGTTCGACAGGCCTTCACCGGTCTCGGCGTCGGGCAGGAAGAAGTTCCACAGGCCTTCTTTCTTGGCCTGGGCCTTGGCGCTGTCGAGCAGGTCAAGCTGGCCGGGGGCATACGTCCAGCGGTCGGCACCGGTGCGGTCTTTGCCGAGAGCTTCATAGCGCACGCTCATCGGGTTGACCGTCTCCACGATGAAACGCTTCACATGCTCATACAGCGGCATGGCCTTGGCCGACATGCGCAGTTCGTTGAGCGGATCGTCCGGGCTGAGCAGGAAGGGCGAGGCGGTCTTGACGGGCTGGTTCATGGGTGGGTCTCCGTGGGTGCTGTGCAAAAACATGCGGTGCTGACTGTGCGGCCTTCGCCCGGCGGTTGCAGTCGTTCGGGTGACACTGCGCCCACCTGCGTCGTGCAGTGGCTTGCCGTGCTGCGCCAAGCTGGGTCCCGGTGCCGCCCGGGTGTCCGGCGGGTGACGCTGGCTGCCGCTCCCGATTGACACCATGCTGGTGCGGCCCTAGCTTGGGCGCACCGCGCAGGAGCCTCCGTGAACGCATCCGACAGCCACGATCAGCCGCTGCCCTTCCAGGGCCTGAAGGTGATCGACTGCGCCAGCTTCATCGCCGCGCCGGTGGCCGCCACCCTGCTGGCCGACCTGGGCGCCGATGTGGTCAAGGTCGAGCCGCCGGACGGCGACCCGCACCGCAGCCTGTACAAAAAGCTGGGCTGCGTGCCCGATGCGGACCAGGCCGACAACAATTTCGTCTGGGACTTGAACAGCCGCCACAAGCGCAGCCTGGTGCTCGACCTGAAGCAGCCCGCCGGCCAGGCGGTGCTGCACCGGCTGGCGGCGCAGGCCGATGTGTTCATCACCAATTTGCCGCTGCCGGTGCGCAGCCGCCTGGGCATCGACGCGCCCACCCTGTTGGCGCTGAACCCGCGCCTGGTGGTGGCGTCGCTCACCGCCTACGGTGAAGCCGGGCCCGAGGCCAGCAAGAGCGGTTTTGATGTCACCGCCTACTGGGCCCGCGCCGGCCTGATGGACATGGTGCGCGCCGACCACACTGCCGCACCGACCCGGCCGGTGCCCGGCATGGGCGACCACCCCAGCGCGGTGGCGCTGTTCGGCGCCATCGCCGCCGCCTTGTACCGGCGCGAGCGCACCGGCCGGGGCGGCCTGGTCAGCACCTCGCTGATGGCCAACGGCCTGTGGTCCAACGCCATCCAGGTGCAGGCGCAGCTCAGTGGGGTGCGCTATCTCACCCGCCTGCCGCGCAGCCATGCACCCAACCCCTTGTCCAATATCTACCAGTGCCGCTGCGGCCGCTGGCTGAGCCTGGTGGTGCTGAACGAGGCGCGCCAGATGGGGCCGCTGCTGGCCGCGCTGGGGCTGGCCCATCTGCAGGGCGACCCACGCCTGGCCACGGCCGACAGCCGCCACGCGCACAACGCCGCCATCATCGCCCTGTTCGACCAGGGCTTTGCCGCGCACGACCTGCCCACCTGGCGCCTGGCGCTGGACGCCGCCGGCATCACCTTCGGCGTGGTGGGCACGCTGGCCGACATCGACGATGACGCGCAGATGCGAGCCGCCGGCGCCCTGGTGCCTTATGCCCACCGCAGCGGCACCACGGTGGCTGCGCCGATGCGCATGCACGGCAGCGCCCCGCGCCCGCCCGGCCCCGCCCCGGCACTGGGCGAGCACAGCAGCGCCGTGCTGGCCGAAGCCGGCTACAGCGCCGACCAGATCGCCCACCTGCTGGCCAGCCAGGTGGTGATGCAACAGCTTGGAGACCCGCCATGACCTATGCCAACGGCCGCCTGATCCACGACGCCGACAGCCACCTGATGGAGCTGGACGACTGCCTGGACGCCTACTTCGACCCCAAGCTGCTGCCGCGTTTCCATGCCAGCGCCGGCTACCGCGTCGCCACCGCGCGCGGGTTGCGGCCGGGCCGCTCACGCGAGGCCCATGCCGACCCGCAGTTCCGCGCCGGCATCGCGGCCAACGTCATGCTGCGCAAGAACCACGAGGCGCATGGCGGGTTCATCGCCGCCGACCGGCCGCAGGCGCTGGATCTGCTGGGTTTTGCCAGCCAGCTGGTCTTCACCACCTTCTGCCTCGGCAACTTCGGCCTTGACCAGGGCGACGACCTGGAACTGGCCTATGCCGCCGCCCAAGCCCACAACCGCATGCTGGCCGACTTCTGCCGCGTCGACCGCCGGCTGCTGTCCACGGCCTATGTGCCGCTGGAAGATGTCGAGCGCGCACGCACGCTCAGCCAGGCGGCGATCCACGACGGCGCCAAGGCGCTG
>JBBRJU010000568.1:0-2335 GCA_038218895.1 Burkholderiales bacterium | reverse complement strand
TGCCGGCTGCCTGGGGCATTGCCTTCGGACCACCGGCAGTCACCCGGCCCGGCGCCAGCCTGCAGGTGGCCTTGCTGCAGACCAATGTGGCGCAGGACGAGAAGTTCGCCGCCGAACGCATGCCCGCCACCTTGGCGTGGCTGGCGCAGACCCTCACCACCGCCCGGGCCGACCTGATCATCACCCCCGAGACGGCCGTGCCCCTGCTGCCTGACCAGTTGCAAGACCTGGCACCCGGCTACTGGGCCGGCCTGCAGCAGCACTTCAGCCAGCCCGGCGGGCCCGCTGCGCTGGTGGGCGTGCCGCTGGGCAACGACAGGGCCGGATACACCAATTCCGTGGTGGGCCTGTCGGCAGACACCGCAGCGCCCGGCGCCGGCTACCGCTACGACAAGACCCACCTGGTGCCCTTCGGCGAGTTCATCCCCACCGGCTTTCGCTGGTTCACCGAGTTGATGCACATCCCGCTGGGTGACTTCAATCGCGGGCCGGCCAACCCGCCGTCGTTCCCGGTGGGTGGTGCCCGGGTGGCGCCCAACATCTGCTTCGAAGACCTGTTCGGCGAAGAACTGGCGCGCCGCTTCGGCGACGCCGCCACCGCGCCCACGGTGCTGGCCAACGTCAGCAACATCGGCTGGTTCGGCGACAGCATCGCCATCCCGCAGCACCTGAACATCTCGCGCCTGCGCAGCCTGGAGCTGCAGCGGCCGATGCTGCGCGCCACCAACACCGGCGCCACCGCGGTGATCGACCACCGCGGCGTGGTGCAGGCCGCCCTGCCGCCGTTCACCGTGGGCGTGCTCAGCGCCACGGTGCAGGGCCGCGAGGGCTTGACGCCCTTCGCCCGCTGGGCTGGCGCCGCCGGGCTGTGGCCGCTGTGGGCACTGGCGGCGCTCGGCCTGGCCTGGCCGGTGCAGCGCAGGGCGCCTGGAGCCGGCCGGTAAACTCCGCTGCTGTCCTTGTTTTGCCGTCCGTGGCGCCCATTGCGCCGCCGACCTTGCCGATGCTCACCTTCCAGCAACTGATCCTTCGCCTGCAAGATTACTGGGGCCAGCAGGGCTGCGCGCTGTTGCAGCCCTACGACATGGAAGTGGGCGCCGGCACCAGCCACACCGCCACCTTCTTGCGCGCCCTGGGCCCCGAACCCTGGAAGGCAGCCTATGTGCAGCCCAGCCGCCGGCCGAAGGACGGCCGCTACGGCCACAACCCGAACCGTCTGCAGCACTATTACCAGTACCAGGTGGTGCTCAAGCCTGCCCCGGCCAACATCCTGGCGCTCTACCTGGGCAGCCTGGAAGCGGTCGGCTTCGACCTGAAGGCCAACGACATCCGCTTTGTCGAGGACGACTGGGAGAACCCCACGCTGGGCTGTTGGGGCCTGGGCTGGGAGGTCTGGCTCAACGGCATGGAGGTGACGCAGTTCACCTACTTCCAGCAGGTGGGTGGCATCGACTGCAAGCCGATCACCGGCGAGATCACCTATGGCCTGGAGCGGCTGGCGATGCACTTGCAGGGTGTGGACAACGTCTACGACCTGGTCTGGACGGATGGGGCGCCCGCGCCGGGCCGCGCCCAGGCGGGTGCGCTCCCTGCGGGGGACGACCCGTCACGCAGCGGCGTGTCTGGGGGCCGGCTTACCTATGGGGATGTGTTCCACCAGAACGAGGTGGAGCAGAGCACCTACAACTTCGAGCACAGCGATGTCGACTTTCTGCTGCTGGCATTTGCGGCGCATGAGAAGCAGAGCAAGCACCTGATGGACCAGCAGCTGGCGCTGCCCGCCTACGAGCAGCTGCTGAAAGCCGGCCACAGCTTCAACCTGCTGGACGCGCGCGGCGCGATCAGCGTCACCGAGCGCGCCGGCTACATCGGCCGCATCCGCAACCTGGCGCGGGCGGTGGCACAAAGCTATCTGGACAGCCGCGCGCGGCTGGGCTTCCCGATGGCGCCCCAGGCCTGGGCCGAGGATGTGCTGGCGCAGACCGCGCTGGCTGCACAAGCGCGCGCCCAGAAGAAGGCGGCATGACATGGCTGATGTGAAGAACCTGCTGGTCGAACTGTTCGTCGAAGAGCTGCCGCCAAAGGCGCTGAAGAAGCTGGGCGAAGCCTTTGCCGGCGGCCTGGCCACTGCGCTGCAGGCCCAGGGCCTGGCGTCGGCCGATGCGGTGGTGACGCCGTTTGCCTCGCCGCGCCGGCTGGCCGCGCACATCACCGGCGTGGCCACCAAGGCGGCCGACCGCAGCGTGCTGCAGAAGCTGATGCCGGTGGCCGTGGCATTGACGGCCGACGGCCAGCCCACGCCCGCGCTGCTGAAGAAGCTGGCCGCACTCGGTGC
>JBBRJU010000567.1:0-2357 GCA_038218895.1 Burkholderiales bacterium | reverse complement strand
GGGGCGAGACCCGGCGCGCTGCAACGCACCGGCGAAGCACCAGCGAGACGCGCAAAGACTGAGCAACCACCAAACACCAAACCAGCAACCAGCAACCAGCAACCAGCAACCAGCAACCAGCGGCAGCGGCAGCGGCAGCGGCAGCGGCACTGGCAGCGCCCAGTCCGATGCCGGCCTCGGGATCAGCCGCCGATCGTCACCACGATCTTGCCGGTCACTTCGCGCCGCGCCATCGCCGCCAGCGCCGCCTTGGCCTCAGCCAGCGGATAGCGTGCCCCGATCGTCGGGCGCAGCACACCCGCTTCGGCCAGGCGGCGCACCGCTGCCAGGTGCTCGGCATGGTGGGCAGGGAAGTGGCGGCCGTATTCGCCGGCGCGCACACCCACCACGCTGAAGCCCTTGATCAGCGGGCGGTTGGTGCTGATCGTGGCGATGCGGCCGCTGGCGAAACCCAGCACCAGCAGCCGGCCGCCAAAGGCGGTGCAGCGGCCACTCTCGTCGAACACATCACCGCCCACCGGGTCGGCCACCACGTCGGCGCCGCGGCCGGCGGTGGCTTCCAGCACTGCTGCGCGGAAGCCTGCGGACGGCAGCACCTGCACGCCTTGCGCTGCCAGGTCGGCCAGGCGTTCGGGCTGGGTGGCGGTGGCGATCACCCTGGCGCCCAGGTGCAGGCCGATCTGCACACAGGCCTGGCCCACGCCGCCGCGGGCGCCATGCACCAGCAGGGTTTCGCCACGCTGCAGCCGGCCGATGCGCGCCAGCGCCACCCAGGCGGTGAGGCCGGTCACCATCACCGCCGCAGCTTGGTCCATCGCCAGACCGGCAGGCAGCGCGCGGAGGTTGGCGCCAGGCACCACCACCTGCTCGGCCAGCAGGCCGTGCTTGCCGCCCAAGCCCACCCGGTCGCCCGGCTGCCAGCCGCTCGCCGGGCCGGCGTCCAGCACCACGCCACTGCCTTCCATGCCCGGGATGTAGGGCAGCGGCGGCTTGAACTGGTAGAGCCCGCGGGTCATCAACAGATCCGGAAAGTTCAGCGCCACGGCGGCCATGGCCACCCGCACGTCGGCCGGGCCCATCGGGGGCAGGGGCCAGCGGCGCAGTTGCAGGCTGGCCAAGTCGTCTGCCAGGTGTTCACAGACCAGGGCCAGGGTATCGGTGGGTTGGGGCATGCGTGGCTCTTGGGGAGTGGCGCCAGATTCTGGAAGTGCAGCCGCGCCCGCCGGGTCACCCAGGCGACCCCGGTGCACCGGGGGTGGCGCACAGGCCCGGCGCACAGTCCCGGCGCACCCACTGGCCACGGGGTACAGTGCCCGCGACGCCATGCCCGAACAAGACGCCCCTCCCAACCCGCCGATCACGCCGATCACGCCGATCGCCCCCGATGCTGCAGCCCCCGTGCTGCGGCCGCTGCCCCATCCGCTGCCCAACCCGCGCCATCTGGCGCGCCTGCCGGCCGGCACGTCGCTTGATGGGCTGCACCGCATCCGCAACGCCGCCTACCAGCTGCCGCAGGTGGTGGCCGCGCACGACATGCCGGCGGACCTGGTGGCCGAGCATGCGCCCGATGCCGACGCCCGCATGGACGCGCTGGGCCTGCTGCTGCTGCAGAAGGGCGTGCCTGGCCAGCGCCCCAGCCGCTGGCTGGCGCCGTCGCTGATCGACACCGCCCTGCAGCACCTGGCGGCGGTGGGCACCGGCCCCAAGCTGCGCGCGCTGATGACCGAGCGCAGCGGCGTGCTGGAGGCGCTGGGCATCAGCCGGGCCGGCCCTGACAGCTGGGAGCGCCAGGCCACCCACATGCTGCACCTGGCACAGAACAGCTGGCGGGTGCCGGTGGTCTTTCTCACCCCGCTGGACGCGGCGCCGGTGTGGCGCTTCTTCCGTGACGGCGACAAGGCCGTGCTGTTGCTGGCACTGCGTGCGGTGCCCGACTACCCGCATGCCGCGGCGATGCAGGCCGCGCTGGACACGCTGGTGGAGCAGGCCGGTCACATCAACCCGGGCCGCATCGACAGCCTGCTGCCCGGCCTGCAGGCCGAATGCAGCACGCCGCAGCCGCTGGAGAGCCTGCGCGCGGCCTGCACCCGCGCACTCGACCGCTGGGCCAACCGCGTCAACGAGCTCGACACGCTGGACGATCTGAGCAGCGAGCTGGCCTTCCAGGGCTACCCCGACAGCTTCATGACCGCGCGCCGCGCCGACCGCAAGGTGACGCTGTTCGTCGGCCCGCCCAACAGCGGCAAGACGCACCAGGCCTTCGAGCGCCTGGCCACCTGTGCGCGCGGTGTCTACCTGGCGCCGCTGCGCCTGCTGGCGCTGGAAGGGCGTGACCGGCTGATGGCCCGCGGTGTGCC
>JBBRJU010000566.1:0-2361 GCA_038218895.1 Burkholderiales bacterium | reverse complement strand
TGCTGGCGCAGCCAGCGCTCAGCGCCTACGGCGGCCTGTCGGGCGTGCTGCATGCTGCCGTGGCGGTGGCGGTGTGGCAGCTGCTGCGCAGCGGCGACGGTCAGCGCCGGGCGATCGGCGCTGCGCTGGCCGTCGGCCTGTCGGTCAAACTGCTGCTGGAAGCGCCCTGGCAGGGTCCGCTGCGCCAGGTGCCCGGTTGGGACATCGCCATCGCCCCGGCCGCCCATGCCAGCGGCGCGCTGGCCGGCTGGTTGTGCGCCCTGGCCTGCGGCGTGGGCAGCGCTGCAGACCGCCCGGCGCCCGCCAGCACCTAGCATCGGCCCGATGACAGATCGCCGCACCGGACTCGACACCCTGGCCATCGTGACCCTGGTGGGATGTTGCGCGCTGTGGGGCCTGAACCACGCCATCACCAAGCTCACGCTCGACGCCGTGCCGCCACTGCTGCAGGCCGGTGCCCGCTCGGTGGGTGCGGCGCTGCTGGTGGCGGTGTGGGCGGCAGTGCGCGGCATCTCGCTCGACCTGCGCAACGGCACCCTGACGGGCGGCCTGATGGCAGGCGCCACCTTCGCGGCCGAGTTCGCCTGCATCTACGCCGGACTGCAGTTCACCGAGGCCTCGCGGATGATCGTCTTCATCTACCTGGCGCCGTTCGTGGTGGCGCTGGGCATGCCGCTGGTGGCCCGCAGCGAACGGCCCAGCGGCGCCCAGCTGGCGGGGCTGGCAGTGGCCTTCAGCGGGGTGGCCTGGGCGTTTGCCGAAGGCCTGACCGGCAGCGCCGCGCCGGGCCAGGAAATGCGCTGGATCGGCGATGCGCTGGGCCTGCTGGCCGCGCTGCTGTGGGGCGCCAACACCCTGGTGCTGCGCGGCAGCCGGCTGGCCACCGCCACGCCGGTGCAGACGCTGTTCTACCAGCTGGCCATCTCGGGCCCGCTGCTGCTGGCTGGCTCCTGGGCCGCAGGTGAGGCCTGGCCGGCGCTGGCGCAGCTGACAGCGCGCACCTGGGCGCTGATGGGCTTCCAGACCGTGGTGGTCAGCTTCGTCAGCTACCTGCTGTGGTTCTGGCTGTTGCGCCGCTACCCGGCCACCCAGGTCACCGCCTTCACGCTGCTGACGCCGCTGTTCGGCCTGGTGGCCGGCGTCGGCTTGCTCGGCGAGCCGCTCACGCTGCGCCTGGGGGTGGCCTGCGCGACCGTGGTGCTGGGCATCGCCCTGGTGAACCGCGCACCGGCGCGGCTGTCACCTGCGGGAAGCGCCGCCGGCCCGCGCCGCGCCTAGACTGCGCCCCGCACCCCAACAGGAGATTTCCCATGCTCACGCTCTGCGGCTTTGCGGTTTCAAACTACTACAACAAGGTCAAGCTGGCCCTGTTGGAAAAAGGCATCCCGTTCAATGAAGAACTGGTGATGACCGGCAGCAAGGACGAGGCCGTGCTGGCCGCCACGCCGCTGGCCAAGGTGCCGTTTCTGCGCACCGACAGCGGCACGCTGTGCGAAAGCCAGGTGATGGTGGACTACCTGGAGGCCGCCTACCCTGCCGTGCCGCTGCTGCCGGCCGACCCGCTGGCCGCCGCCAAGGTGCGTGAGCTGTGCACCTTCATCGACCTGCATCTGGAACTGGCGGCGCGTGAGCTGTATGCGCAGGCCTTCTTCGGCGGCACGGTTCCCCAGGACACCCAGGACCGCGTGCGCAAGCAGCTGACCAAGAGCATCGCCGGCTTCCAGCGCCTGGCGAAGTTCAGCCCCTACGTGGCCGGCGACAGCTTCACCCTGGCCGACTGTGCCGCCTACGTGAGCTTGCCGCTGGTCGCCCTGGCCACCAAGAAAGTGCTGGGTGAAGACCTGCTGGCGGCCGCCGGAGTCGACTGGAAGGCGTACGCCGGGCTGATTGCCCAGCGCCCCAGCGCGCAGAAGGTGGATGCCGACAAGAAAGCCGACGCCGCACGCATGGCGGCCGCCGCCAAGGCGGGCTGAGCACGCCAGCCCATAACGACAACGACAACGACAACAACAAAGCCGGCCTGCGGGCCGGCTTTGTCATGGACAGAGTCGGGCTTCAGCCCGGCTGGATGCCGAGCTTGGCCTGCGCTGCCGTGGTGGCCACCCGGGCTGTCACTTCCTTGCGGTAGCGGTTGAGCTCTTGCACGCTGGCAAAGCTGCGTTCCATCAGCAGGCTCATGTTGTGCAGGATGCGCTCGACCACCTTGTTCTCCCACACGGTGTCGAACTGGATCTGCTTGTCCAGCCAGTGCTCCAGCCAGGCCGGGTCCGGCAGGCGGCTCTGGATGGTGTCACGCGGAAACAGTGCCTCGTTGACATGCAGATTGGTGGGATGCAAGGCCTTGGCCGTGCGGCGGGCACT
>JBBRJU010000565.1:0-2369 GCA_038218895.1 Burkholderiales bacterium | reverse complement strand
CGGGTGCGCTCCACCGCGTGCAGCAGCGTCTCCACCGCCAGCTGGTGGCGGCCGGCCAGGCCTTCGGACAAGGCATTGCGGCTGATCTCGTTGATCTCGGCATGGGCAGCGCGCACCAGTTGCCCCAGCGTGGGCGTCGGGTCGCAGGCCTTGGCCAGCATCTCGGTGACCTGCTTGCTCACGCAGAAGCGCAACCCGGCGCAACGGGCCCACTGGTCGGCCTGCTGCGGCGTCAGGCCAGCGGCGGCGCTGGTGGCAATCAGCGACAGCAGGTTGGTGGCGGCTTCCACGTCGAAGCCTGGCGTCAGCAGGTCGTCGGCCACCGGCATCAGGCAGGCCTGCAGCGTGGGCCGGTCCTGCGCCTGCACGGCCACCAGGGCCTGGGCCATCTGGGTCATGTGGCCCAGGCGGCGCAGCCGGTCCAGCCGCTCGTCACCACCGTGGCTCGTCTGGCCGCCCTGGCTGCGGGTCTGCCGGCCCAGCACGCCGGCCAGTTGCTGGTGGCACTGGCGCAGGCCGGCTGCATCCCCCCGCTGGAAGCGCGCCATCGCCAGCAGCAGCAAGGTCTGGTGGTCGAATTCCGGCGCATCACCGCCGATGCGGGCTGCGTGCTCCAGCGCGGCCAGTGCCACGTCGGGCTCGGCGGCATACCAGGCCAGGATGCCGTATTTCTGCGCCCGCGCCACTGAAAACGGCGTGATCTCCACCGCCTGCTTGTAGGCGGCGATAGCGCCGGCCAGATCACCCCGCTCGGCATGGATGCGGCCCATCACATCGTAGGCGTCGGCGTATTTCGGCTCGTCGGCCAGCAGGTTCTGGATCGTGGACACCGCCGCGTTGGCCTGGCCATCGGCCTGCAGCACGCGCCCCAGGCCCAGCTTGGCCCAGGGCACAGCCTTGTCGGCCAGCACGGCGGCATACATGGCCATGGCCAGCGGCAGCTGCTCCAGCCGCATCGCCAGCTCGGCGCCCAGGCGCGCGGCATGGGTCCAGTACGGGCCGCGCTGCAGGTAGCGTTGCTCGCACAGTGCCAGTGCCTGGGCATGCTGGTCGGACTCGATCGCGTCGAACACGTCGCGCAGCGCATCCTTGCGCTGGAAGGCGCTGACCAGCCGGTCTTCCAGCTTGCCCGGCGTGTAGGGCTTGATGACAAAGCCGTCCAGCGCCGATTCGGCCACCTGCGCCACCACCTGGTAAGACGCCTGGCTCGACAGCATCACCACCACGGTGCGCAAGGGCAGCAGGCCGTCGCGGCGCAGCGCATCGATCAGGGTCTGGCCCAGGCTGTCGTTGTCGAGCTGGTATTCCACCAGCAGCACGTCCACCCCCAGCGTGGCCATGTGCTGGCGCGCGTCATGCGCGCTGGCGCACTGCAGCACCTGGCCGACGCCCAGGGCGCGCAGCTGCGACGCCAGCATGGTGCGTGCGGTGGCATGCCCATCGACGACCAGGGCACGGCTCCTGGCACCGAAGTGCGCTTGAATCTGCAATTGATGGGCGAGATCGGCCAAGCTGTCCTCATCGAACCCCCTCGTGGGGGATGCCGGCGCCCGTCTGACCACCGGGTGCCACTTCGATTTCGGCCAGCCGCCAGAGAACTTGAGGTCAGAACGGCAACAGCTGCAACGCGAATGCCCGTTCCGCGAACCAGGCTGCTGCCACGGCGGCGATGGCGAGCGAGCCGCCCCACAGCACCACCCAGCGGTAGAACTGGCCTTGGCGCAAGGCATACGCCAGCGGCAAGAAGGCCACCACGATGGCCAATTGTCCCGCCTCGACTCCCAGGTTGAAGCCCACCAGCGCCAGCGCCAGCGCGTCCCGCGGCAGGCCCAGGTCGGCCAGCACGCTGGCAAAGCCGAAGCCGTGCACCAGGCCGAAGGCGAAGGCCACCATCCAGCGCCGGCCCTGGAAGAACGGAAACACATTGTTCAGCGCCGCCAGCACCACGCTGGCGGCGATGGTGGATTCCACCAGCCGCGACGGCAGCGCCACCCAGCCCAGCGTGGCCAGTGACAGGGTGATCGAATGCGCCAGCGTGAAGGCGGTGACGATGCGCAGCACGTCCCACACCGCCACGCCCAGGCGCGGCACCGGCTGCCAGACCGCACGCCGCACGGCGGCCTGTGGCGGGCCGGCACCACGCACCACCCAGGTGCCCACGGCCGGCAGCAGCAGCGACAGCAGGAACAGGATGTGGTCGAAGCCGATCCAGATGTGCCAGACGCCGTCGGCCGCGTAGTCGATGAACTGCCGCCAGCGGTTGACCTGGGCCAGTGCAAAGGCCTGCTGCGGTGCCTGCGGCCCCAGGATGGCAGCCCGCGTGGCACCGCTGGCCGCCAGGTTGAGCAGGCCGCGGTGCTGCGGGTCCA
>JBBRJU010000564.1:0-2373 GCA_038218895.1 Burkholderiales bacterium | reverse complement strand
GCTGGTGCAACAGCGCCGTTTGCTGTCGGCGCTGAAAGCGCACCATGACCATGCGCTGGGGAAACAGGTGGCCACAGTACAAGCTCAGCGTGAGCTGTTGCTGGCCAGCCTGCTGGTGCTCGGGCTGCTGACTGCGGGCCTGGGTCTGTCCTTGCTCAGGCCCATCATCCGTGCGGACGCCAGGGCTCAGAGCGGCAACGGCGACATCGGACTGTGGGTCAGGCCGGCGGCGCAAACTCAAGCCAGCTTCGAGGATTCGTTGGACGAGATCGGCGGCGACATAGACAGCGAAATCAACACCGCCTTCGATCTTGCCGACAGCCCAGCGCAAACTGTTCCGCAAACTGCATCCAAGCAAAGCCAAACCCAGGGGTTGCTGGAGCGTCTGCGCAACAAAAGGCGCGCATCACCTGCAGACAGTCTGGTGGACTGATCAGGGCGGCTGGCCAGGCACCTTCAGTCTGCAGCTGCAGCCCCTGAGCCCACCAAGCCAGGTGCCAATGGGTCACCCGCAGCCTCACGGCCCGGTGCCACCTTGGCCACCTGGCCCCGCACCAGATAGCTGTACAACACCGGCACCACCACCAAGGTCAACAGGGTGCTGGTCAGGATGCCACCGATGATCGCGCGGCCCATCGGGGCCTGGATCTCTCCGCCTTCGTTGAAGGCCAGCGCCAGCGGCAGCATGCCAAACACCATCGCGGCGGTGGTCATGATGATCGGGCGCAGGCGGATCATGCCGGCCTGCAGCAAGGCGTCTTGTACGCTGGCCCCGGCTTTGCGCGCCTGGTTGGCAAAGTCCACCAGCAAGATCGCGTTCTTGGTCACCAGGCCCATCAGCATCACCAGGCCGATCATGCTGAACACATTGAGCGTGCTGCGCCAGAACAGCAGCGCCAGCATCACCCCGATCAGCGCCAGCGGCAGGCTGGCCATGATGGCGATGGGCTGCAAGAAGCTGCCGAACTGGCTGGCCAGCACGATGTAGATGAAGATCACCGCCAGCGCCATGGCACCGAGCAGGCCGCTGAAGGCCTCGGCCTGCTGCTGCATCTGGCCACCGACGTCGAAGCTGTAGCCCGGCGGCAGCGTGGTGTTCTTGATCAACTTCTGCACGTCGTCTCCCACCTCGCCGGCGCTGCGGTCCTTGACCCCGGCAAACACCGCCTCGCGGCGCTGCAGGTTCTGGCGGCGAATGATCTCGGGGTTGAACACCTCGGTGATGTCGGCCACCGCCTCCAGCGTGATCGGCGTGCCGTCCTTTGCAAACGCCACCGGCAGCTGGCGCAGTTGCACCACGCGCTCGCGCTGGGCCTCGTTCAGGCGCAGCACCACCTCCACCTGGTTGCCATCGGGCGTGGTCCAGTAGGTGGCGGTCTCGCCGTTGACATAGGCCCGCAGGCTGCTGGCGAGCTGCGGCGCGGTCAGGCCCAGTTCCCGCACCGCGCCGGGCTTCAGCCGCACCGCATAGGCCGGCAGGCCGGGCTTGACGCTCAGCTCCACATCGACCACACCAGGGATCTTCTCGACCTGTTCGGCGAACTCGGTTGCCACCTTGGCCAGGCCCTCGGAATCATTGCCGAGGATGGCGACGTAGATCGGCCGGTCGAAGCCCACCGCCACGTCGATGCCGGGCACTTTGGCGATGGCCGCGCGCATCGCGTCTTCCACCTGCTTTTGCGTGCGGCGGCGGTCCTTGCGGTCGGTCAGCGCGATGTTCAGCCACGCCTGGTTGCGCTGGCCGGCGCCGCCGACCCAGGTCGACACGGTGGCCACCTCGGGCAGGGTGCGCACGATGGCCTCGACCTGGCGCACCTTGTCATCGGTGCGCGCCAGGCTACTGCCCACCGGCATGCTGAGCTTGAGCTGGGTGTAGCCCTGGTCGGTCTGCGGCACGAATTCACTGCCGACCAGCGGCGCCAGCGCAAGGGCCAGCACGAAGCTGCCGACACCCACCGCCATCACCACGCCGCGCGGCGTGAAGGTGGCACGCCGCCAGTGGCGCGCACCCTGCTGCAGGCGCAGGCCGTCGGGCCCGAAGCCGCGGCCCCAGGCCGGCAGCCAGATGCGCCAACGGCGGCCCGAGAAGATCCAGTGGATCAGGCGTTGATACACCGTGTGCAGCGCATCCATGCCCCGGTCGGTGGCGCGGATGGCATGGCCGACCACCGGCAGGTGCTTCAGCCGCGCGGCCGGCGGGTCGTGCCAGATGCTGCTGAGCATCGGGTCGAGCGTGAAGCTGACGAACAGGCTGACCAGCACCGCCACCACCACGGTGACGCCAAAGGGGTGGAAGAACTTGCCGATGATGCCGCCCATGAAGGCCACCGGCACGAACACCGCGCACAGCGCGAAGGTGGTGGCCATCACCGC